>PHAN01000014.1 GCA_002841695.1 Elusimicrobia bacterium HGW-Elusimicrobia-1
GAACAGGGTTTAAGATTCGCTATCCGCGAAGGCGGCCGCACTGTCGGCGCCGGCGTGGTTACCGAAATACTGGAATAACGATAAAAAGGAATACCAATGGCCGAAAGACCCCGTCATATTATAACCCTCGCCTGCACCGTCTGCAAAGACAGGAACTACCACAATGCCGTAGGTAAGAAACGCGAGAAGAAGATAGAGTTAAAAAAATACTGCCGCAAGTGCCGGAAACACACCCTGCACAAAGAATCTAAATAAACTCAAAAAGGGAGTGTCGGTTAACTGGTAAACCACCGGTCTCCAAAACCGGGACTGAGGGTTCGAGTCCTTCCACTCCCGCATCCATTGACTATGAACAGTTTTGTCCATTCGCTTAAATCGTTCTTCATAGAGGCATACGAGGAACTCAAGAAAGTTTCCTGGCTTTCGAAAAAAGAAGTTATCGCTTCGACGATAGGCATCATAATAATTGTCGTGGTGGCTTCACTCTACATAGGCGTGGTTGATTTTCTGCTTTCGAAAACACTCGGAGTATTCATAATAAGGTAAATCCCCCTCTAACTAAACCCGGAGATAACATGACGCAACATTGGTACGTAGTGCAGACGCAGACGAATTTCGAGGATAAGGCAAAAACGGAACTTGAACGCCTTATGAAAAGCCCCGAGTACGCCGAAAAGATCGTCGAAGTCATTGTTCCGACCGAAGAAGTAATCAAAATAAGCAAAAACAAAAAGACCGTCAACAAGCGCAAGTTCTTTCCCGGCTATGTGATGGTAAAAATGGATCTCGACGAGGACACGTACTGGGCGGTAAGAAAAATATCCGGCGTCAAGAGCTTTCTGAGCGACCGGAAAAAACCCATTCCCTTAAAAGAAGAAGAAGTGGCGGCGATAAAAGAAATTCTCGATGCCCCCAACCTTAGGCCCAGACCCGTGGTGATGTTTGAAAGGGACGAGACGCTCCGCATCGTCGATGGTCCGTTCAAACTTCTTATGGGCATTGTTCAGGACATATATCCCGACAAAGCCCGCCTCAAACTTATGGTAACGATTTTCGGCCGGCCGACGCCCGTCGAACTGGACTTTACCCAAGTCGAAAAAATGTAACTCAACGCCGGAACACGGGCGTATATATCTTTTAAAATCGATACAAACCGGAGAATATTATGGCACCCAAAGTAAAGAAAGTAAAAACACAAATAAAACTGCAGATTCCCGCGGGCGCGGCAAATCCCGCGCCGCCCGTAGGTCCGGCGCTCGGACAGCACGGCGTCAACATAATGGATTTCTGCAAGCAGTTCAACGAAAAAACCAAGGCGATGGAAGCCGGAATGACGATACCCGTGGTTATAACGGTATTTGAAGACCGCTCCTTTACCTTTATATTAAAGATGCCGCCGGTCGCAGCGCTCATTAAAAAAGCGGTGGGACTGGCCAAGGCGTCGGGCGTGCCCAATAAGGACAAAGTCGGCAAACTTACGGCCAAACAGGTCGAAGAAATCGCCAAAAAGAAAATGCCCGACTTAAACGCCAGAGATCTTGAAGCCGCCAAACAGATGGTGGCCGGAACAGCCCGTTCGATGGGCGTGGATGTTGAAGGATAAAAAATAATTTGACGGTGGGAGGCCGACGCCGCGAAGCGGGGCCGTTAACACCACAAGGAGACAATATGTCCAAGAGAATGAAAGAAGCGTCCAAAGTCGCAAGCGAAAATCTTTACAAAGTCGAAGACGGCATCGCGGTTTTAAAAAAGTTCCCCAAAGCCAAGTTCGACGAAACCGTCGAGGTGCACGTGCGGCTGGGGATTGATCCCAAGCAGGGCGACCAGATTATAAGAGGCGCGGTGGCCATGCCCCACGGACTCGGCAAGTCGCGCAAGGTAGCCGTGGTCGCCAAAGGCGAAAAGGTCAAGGAAGCCGAGGCGGCGGGCGCCGATACCGCGGGCTCCGACGACTTGATAGAAAAAATCGCCAAGGGCTGGATGGACTTCGACGTGCTGGTGGCCACGCCCGACGCTATGAAAGATCTGGCCAAGGTCGGAAAGACGCTGGGGCCCAAAGGTCTGATGCCGAATCCCAAAACCGGCACGGTCACTTTCGATATAGCCAAGACCGTAAAAGAACTCAAGGCCGGCCGCGTCGAGTATAAAAACGACGCCTACGGCATAATACACGCGGCCGTCGGCAAGTTATCTTTCGACGAAGCCAAACTTGCGGACAATATTAAGGCGCTGATGGACGCGATCGTGCGCGCAAAGCCGTCGACGGCAAAGGGCGTGTACTTAAAAAGCGTTACCATCGCCTCGACGATGAGCCCCGGCGTAAAACTCGATCCCGCCCAGAAGTTCTAAAACGCAATTCGCAATCGAAATCGTTACAAAATAAAAAAACGGCCTGATGGCCGTTTTTTTATTTCCCTCAAACCCGCCGGGTACGTAATCGCCTCGGCGGCTGTCGATTAACTAAACAGCGGCATGCCTTTCATAGCCGCCCCGCTTTGCGGAGCCGCAATATCAAAAGGTTGCCGTAAGACGTCGCGGCTACGATATCCTGCGGCGTCCGTTTCTATTTTATTTCCTTGATGAGTTTTTCGAGTATGTGGAGGTGGGTTTTTTCGTCTTCGATTACTTTATGGAGTTTTTTTGCGAAATCCTCGTTGTCGAGGGTTTCGGCGAACGTCTCGTAGAAGGTTATCGTATTTTCTTCGGAGGCCTTATGATAAAGCAGAATCTCTCTTAGCGTCCCGGCTCCCGACGGCGGAGCAAGTTCGATTGTGGGTTCGTCGGCAAGTTTTTTAAGCTCAACCGAAAACAAATCAAGGTGTGTTATCTCCTGATTGCCGAGCGCTTCGAAAATACCCCTGACTTTGCCGCTTAATCCCGGATTTTGTTTTTCTTTATGGTATAAAAATACGTCGTTGTACTCTAACTTGATGGCTTTTTTAAGAAACGCGACGGCTGATTTAACACCCATAATATCCGCTCCACAGGCCTGCCCGCTTGTCCGCGGACGCTCGCTATATTTGTTTTGACACGGCGACTTCGCCGCAGTCGGGGAACATCGGGCATTTTACGCACTCGCCCCAAACCTTGTGCGGCAGCGAATCGCGCTCGATTTTTTTATACCCGACTTTTTCAAAAAATTCCGGTTTGAACGTCAGCGCGAATATTTTGTTTATGCCGGATTCTTTCGCCTTCGCCTCGCAGGCGGCGACCAATTCCTTGCCCACACCCTTTCCCTGACAGTCCGGCGCCACGGCGAGGCCTTTGACTTCGGCAAGATCTTCCCACGAAACGTGAATGGCGGCGCAGCCCGCGAATTTTCCGTCGGGCGTCTCCGCCACAAAAAATTCGAATATGTTTTCGTAGAGGTCGTTAAGCGAGCGCGGGAGCATTTCTCTCTTGTCTGCGAAATATTTAATGGCCGACTGCATCGCTTTTACATCGCTGACTTTTGCGGGGCGGATTTTCATAATATTGTTCTCCGGAAAACTTTATGGTTCTGTCGAAAATCTTTTTGACAATTCTTGTGTAACTTCCCCCTTAACAAAGGGGGTCGGGGGGTTGTCAAATTGCCGAGTAAAAACACAACCCCCTGTATCCCCCTTTTATAAGGGGGAATTATTATAATTATACCCTATTTCAAGGGCTTTTTTGTTGAGCGCGGCGGCAGCGGAACCCTTTGAAACCGCATCGGCGGCTATGATAAGATCGTCGAGCCGAAGAAGTTTTGAGAGTTTAATATAATGGCCTATCATTACGGCGTTGGCCGTTCTGACGTCTCCGATTTTTTCTATGGCCAGAGTGGAAGCCGGTATGCCGGCGAAGGTATCCGGAAATGCCGATTTTACCACGGATGTGTTGAGCACGGCAATGGAGCCGGGCCTCGATAGTGAACCGTATTTCATAAAGGACACTTCGTTTAAAATTATAAGAGCGTCCGGCTTCTCGACCACGGGAGCGCCTATGTCATCGTCGGAAATAATAACGCTCGACATCGCCGCGCCTCCTCTGATTTCCGCGCCGTACGACGGGAAAAAAGTGGTGTGTTTACCGGCTTCAAGAGCGCCCTGCGCCAGAAGAACTCCGGCAAAAAGCACGCCCTGGCCTCCGGCTCCGGATATTATTATTTTGGTTTCCATTATTTTTTGATTATCCCCAAGGGGTAATATTTCATCATTTCGGATTCGACCCAGCCGACGGAATCACACGGTGTCATTCTCCAATCCACGGGACACTGTGAAAGCACTTCCACCAGAGAAAAACCTTTGCCCGCAAGCTGTGTTTCAAATGCCGTCTTTATCGCCTTTTTCGCGCGGATAATGTTTTTGGGAGAGTTGACCGCCACGCGCTCGACGTATTTGGATCCTTCCAGGACGGATATAAGCTCCGCAACTCTGATGGAATTGCCGTGAATATCGGGCGACCTTCCGGCCGGAGTCGTGGTTGTGCGCTGGCCGGGCATCGTCGTTGGAGCCATCTGCCCGCCGGTCATTCCGTAGGTGGCGTTGTTGACGAAAATCACCGTTATTTTCTCGCCGCGGGCGGCGGCGTGAATTATTTCCGACGTGCCTATGGCGGCCAGATCGCCGTCGCCCTGATACGTAAATACCACGCGATCGGGCAGCACTCTTTTTATGCCGGTCGCCACGGCGGGCGGGCGACCGTGCGGCGCTTCGGTGACGTCGAAGTTGAAATAGTCGTACGCGAACACGGCGCAGCCAACCGGCGCAATGCCGATGGTTTTTTCTCTTGCGCCGAGTTCGTCGATGACCTCGGCGACCAGGCGGTGAATTATCCCGTGGCCGCAGCCCGGACAGTACAGGTGCGGCGTTTCGCTCAGAGATTGCGGACGCGAAAATACCGTTTTCATAAAATTTTGCGGACAGCCGCAAGGATTTCTTCGGTTGTGGGAAGTCCTCCGCCGGGACGTCCCAGGAATTCCACGGGCGCCTTGCCGTCGACGGCGAGGCGGACGTCTTCGACCATCTGGCCCATATTCAGTTCGACCGTAAGGAACCCTTTGAGTTTCCCGCCCTTGTTCGCGGCGGACGCGCGTATGACTTCCTGCGGAAACGGCCACAGTGTGACGGGGCGGATGAGGCCGACTTTTGAGCCGCCGGAGCGCGCCGAATTCACCACGGCGCGGGCGATACGGGCGGCGATTCCGGCCGCGACGATTATTACTTCGGCGTCGTCGGTCAGATATGTCTCGCAGCGGGTCTCGTTTTTTTTGACGGTTTCGTATTTGTCGCGCAGCTTAAGATTATGTTTTTCGAGAGCCCCGTCGGCCATAAGAAGCGAGCGGGTCAGACGCGGCGCTCGTCCGCGGCATCCGTCAAGCGCCCACGAAGCGGTCGCGCGGGGGGGCGGGGATGTATCGGGCGGCAGCAAAACGGGTTCCATCATCTGGCCGGAAAAGCCGTCGGTCAGTATCATTACGGGATTGCGGTATTTTTCGGCGACGACAAAGGCCGAACGGGCAATCTCGTACATTTCCTGAACACCCGACGGAGAATAAACTATAAGACGGTAATCGCCGTGGCCGCCGCCTTTGACGGCTTGAAAATAGTCCGACTGCGAACCCGCGATATTCCCCAGACCGGGACCGCCGCGCTGAACGTTTACGATGAGACAGGGCAATTCGCAACCCGCAAGATAGGATATTCCCTCCTGCATAAGCGAGATACCCGGAGAAGACGATGAAGTCATAGCGCGAAAGCCCGCTACGGCCGAACCCAGCACCATATTGATTGAGGCAAGTTCCGATTCGGCCTGTATGAAAACCTTGCCGCGCTCCGGGAGTTTGCGGGACATATATTCCGGGATTTCGTTCTGCGGCGTAATCGGGTATCCGTAATAGGCGTCCAAACCTCCGGCCAGAGCGCCCCGGCAAATTGCGATGTTGCCCTTCATAAGTATGCGTTTGTCGCCGCGCATCGAAGGCGCGCAAGACAATGACGTCTTACTTGCGGATTTCAATGGCCACCTCCGGACAAACCAGATAACAGAACCCGCACGAGTTGCACGCCGCCTCGCCTGTTTCGTCGGTAAATACGGCGTAGCGAACCCCGTAGGCATTAAGCCCGGCGGACATACTTATGCGCTTGCGAGGGCAAAAAATAACGCAAAGTTCGCACCCCTTGCAACGCTTTTTTTCTATGGTAACTTTATCGGCGGGCGAATTCATAGACGGATGTTTTATTGTATCTCTTTTTTCCCTGGGAAATCAATAAAGACCGGTCGGCGGATCGGGAGCTATTTCGGCGGCGCAACCGATTTTGCCTGACGGATAAGTTCATCGGCGTGGCGAAGGGCGGTATCGGTCACTTTCCGTCCGGAAAGCATTCGGGCTATCTCCGGACGTATTTCTTCGACGGAAAGCCGTCGGACGCGCGTAACGGTGCGTCCGGCGGATTCGTATTTTTCTACGAAAAAGTGCCTTGCCGCAAAAGCGGCTATCTGGGCAAGATGTGTAATGGCTATCGTCTGGCCGGACAGCGACAGCGACCGCAGTTTGGCGCCCACTATCTGTCCTGAGGGGCCGCTGAGTCCGGCGTCTATCTCGTCAAAAATCATTATGGGCGAAAATCCCGACGAGCCGGCGCCCACGGTCTTGAGCGCCAGCATAAAACGCGACATCTCTCCGCCGGAGATTATGTCTTTGAGCGGACGCAATCTTTCGCCGGAATTGGCGGAAAACATAAACTCGATTCTATCGGCTCCGTAAGACGTCCATTGAGCGGGAGAAATTTCGTCGCGCTCCACAAGAATCGAGAATTCGGCCTTCACGAGTCCGAGGTCATTTAGCTCCGAGGATACTTTCCCGACCAGTTGTCCGGCGGCGGACTTTCGTCTTTTGGAGAGCGCGGAGGCGGCGGTTTTGATTTTGTTTGTTTCCGCTGCAAGTTCGTTTTCGAGGTCCGTCTTTGTCTCTTCGCCGGTTTTGAGAGCGTCAAGACGTTCCGACGCGACACGCCGGAATGCGAGTATTTCTTCTATGGTCGCTCCGTATTTTTTTTTGAGGCGGTCTATTTTATCAAGCTTGGATATCAGTTCGTCGACTTTACTCTCGTCGAAAGAGGCCGCTCTGTCGAGAAAATCGGTTACACTTTCGTTTATTCCGGCCAGCGCCGCTGACATAGTATCAAGAGCTGTAAGGTCGGATGCGAAAGGCGCGCCAAGTTCGGCGGATTTGGTCAATTCGCGCGATAAACGCGCCAGTGACGACGATATGGAACCTTCGTCGGAATCTATGATTCCTTTTATTGTCGCGGCGGCCTCTTTGAGACGTCCCGCGTTTTTCATTTGCGGCAGTATTTCGGCTATGCGTTCTTCGTCGCCGGCGGCAAGATTCGCCGAATCGATATCTTTTATCTGATACTCGTATAAATCGATGAGGCGGGCTTTTTCCTTGATGTCCAGATCCAGCGACGCCAGACGCGATGTAATGTCGGCCACGCGCGAATGCGCCGCGCGGTAGGATTTGAGTTCGCGACCGGCGGAGGCGTAACCGTCGAGAAATTCTCTCTGGAAGGCGGGGTCAAGCAGCATCTGGTGCTCGTGCTGGCCGTGAATGTCTATGAGACGTCCGCCCAGTTCTTTAAGAAAAGCCACGGTCGAGGGTTTATCGTTGATATAGCATCTGGTGCGTCCCGACGAATCCAACTCCCGTCGGACAACGACCTCTTCGTCGGAAGAATTCGTTTCGTGCGTATACCCTCGCTCCAAAAGCAACCGCACCGCGTCGGAAGCCGACGGCAGGGTGAAAATTCCGGTTATCGTGCAGGATTGCGCGCCGTCGCGGACGATCGAAGACGGCATTTTTTCGCCGACGAGAAATCCCGCGGCGTCGACAATTATGGATTTCCCCGCGCCGGTTTCGCCGGTGAATACGTTGAGGCCGTCGGAGAACTCTATGGTGAGTTCGTCGATCAGAACATAGTTTTTTACGGCAAGGGTCGTTATCATTGGAGATTATTTCGTGATTTCCGCGAGGTATTCTTCGACGGAAGCTATGCCTTTTTTGATTCCCGCGACGTTTTTGCCGCCTCCGCGCGCGAAGGTCGGCTTGCCTCCGCCGCCGGCCGCCGAGGCCGCCGAGGCGAATCTTTTGGCGACGGCTGTCGCCGCCATGCGCGGGTCGTCGGCCGCCGAAGGAGACACCGCCACGGCGTAGGCGAAGGATTCGCCTCGCGCGGCCGCGGCGAGGGCCACGCCCTCGCCGCCGAGCGCTTTCAAAAGCTCGGCGGCGGCCGGCCCGGCCGCTGCGGCGTCGCGGTCTTCAAGAACGCAGAAAGCCAACCTAACTCCGCCGAAGGCCTTCGCGCGCGAAGCGGCCGCGGCTATTTCCGCGGCGACGGCTCCCGCCGCCTCGCCCGACAGACGTTTTTCGAGTTCCCTGGCGTGCTCGAAGAGCTTAGCCGCGCGCAAAGCGACATCGGCGCGGGAGGCCTTCAATATACCGGCTATTTCATCCAGCAATTTCTGAGAGTCGCGCACGTAATCCTCGGCGTACTTTCCGCAGACAGCGGTTATCCTTCGCAGACCGCTGCCGACGGACGACTCCGAAATTATCTTAAAAAATCCGATTTCCCCCGTCGAACCTACGTGAGTTCCGCCGCAAAGTTCAAGCGAATGTTCGGCGCCGACCTCCACCATCCTGACTTTATTGCCATACTTCTCGCCGAAAAGCGCCATAGCCCCTTTTTTTCTTGCCGCATCCAGATCGTCGACGGTGGTACGCACGACGAAATCGGCGCGGACGGCTTCGTTGACTTTTCGCTCTATCTCGTCAAGTTGTTCTTTGGCGGGCGCCGCGGAATGCGCGAAGTCGAACCGCAGATAATCCGGAGCGACCAGCGAACCCGACTGCACAGCTCCCCTGCCAAGCGTCTCGCGCAACGCCTTGTGGAGCAAATGCGTCGCGGTGTGATGTCGCGCTATATCTTTTCTGCGGACAGGATCCACCTCGGCCCGCACCTTTTGCCCGACGGAAAGTTCTCCCTTTGTAACTTTTATGCCGTGAGCCGAAAGACCGTCTACGGCCTTGCGGACATCCGCCACCACGGCTTCGCCGCCGGACCAAATCAAACGTCCGGAATCGCCCGACTGACCGCCCGACTCGGCGTAAAAAGGCGTTTCTTTTAGGAATACCTCGCCGGCGTCTCCCGCCGAAATCTTATCGGACGGCCCCGCGGTCGACAAAAGCGCGGCAACCGCCGTCTCGCGCGATAGTCCGTCGTAACCCGTAAAAACCGTAGCGCCGATGCGCGTCTTAATCTCCTCATAAACCGTTGTCTTTACCGCGTCTACGCCTTTCCACGACGCTCTGGCTATTTTCTTTGCCGCGTCCTCGGCCTCGGCGAATTCGCCGTCATCCACGGCTATGCCGCGCTCGGCGCAGATGTCTCTGGTCATATCGTACGGGAACCCGTAAGTTTCGTACAAATTGAAAGCGTCCTTGCCCGATAATTTTTTGTGCTTCGCGTTTTTAAGCATCTCTTCAAGAATTGCCAAGCCCGAATCGAGCGTCTCCAGAAATTTTTCTTCCTCTTTTTTCAGAAGCGCCGACACGTTTTCAAGCTGCGCGGCCGTCTCGGGATAGGCGGACGACATAATTTCGCAAACCGCCGGAATGATTTCATAGAGAAACGGCTTGTCGCATCCGAGCGACTTGCCCGCTCTTTGCGCCCGGCGTATTATCCTTCTTAAAACATAACCGCGGCCGTCGTTCGACGGAGAAATGCCGTCGGCCATAAGAAAAAGCGATGAGCGCGCATGGTCGGCGATTGTTCTGAGCGCGACGGAATTCTTGTCGAGCGGAACGCCCGTCAGCGAAGCCGCCTTAGCCATCAGCGGCAAAAACAAATCCGTGCCGAACACGTCGTCGGAGCCGGAAACCACCATCGCCAGGCGCTCCAAACCCATTCCCGTATCTATATTTTTTTGAGGCAAAGGAGAGAGTTTTCCGTCGGACGAACGGTTGAATTGAGTAAATACAAGATTCCAGACCTCAAGCCACCGCGCGCAATCGCACCCGGGGTCGCAGCCCTTTTTTCCGCAGCCGTGCGACTCGCCCAAATCGTAGATTATCTCGGAGCACGGCCCGCAAGGCCCTGTCGGACCCATATTCCAGAAATTCGTTTCATCTCCGAGCTTGTATATTCTGGACGGATCAATTATCTTTTTCCAGATTTCAAGCGCTTCGGTGTCGTCCTTGTAAACAGTGACGTATAGCCGCGATTCGCTCAGACGCATTTCTCCGACGAGAAACTCCCAGCTCCACGCTATCGCCTCTTTTTTGAAATAATCCCCGAAACCGAAATTCCCGAGCATTTCAAAAAAACTCAGATGCCTCGGCGTTTTTCCGATGCGGTCGATATCGGTAGTCCTGAAACATTTCTGGCTCGACACCGCCCGCTTTAAATCCTTGCGCTTCCCTGCGAAATAATCCTTAAACGGCACCATCCCCGCTGATGTGAACAGCATAGTCGGGTCGCTCGACGGTATAAGGGCGTCGGAAGGTTTTACGATATGGCCGCGCGATGCGAAAAAATCAATAAACTTTTTTCTTACGTCGGACGATTTCATTTTTTTCTTTCCTTTTTATTTCGTTCCAGTTGGCGATAATTTCTCTCACCGAGCCGACCTTGCGGCGGGCGAATACGTGAGGATGTCTCCGCTTCAATTTTGCGATGAGGCCTTTTATCACATCGTCGATGGTGAACTCGGAACTCTTTTCGGCTATCTGCGCGTGGAACATTACCTGCAGCAATACGTCGCCGAGTTCATCGGCCATTTTCGACGGATTTCCGGACCCGACCGCCGAAGCGAATTCCGCCGTCTCCTCTCTGAGATATTTCAGGAGCGAACGGTGCGTCTGCTTCCTGTCCCAGGCGCAGCCCGTCGGAGAATTCAACTTTTGGAAGACCGCGCGGAGACGGTCGAAGTTTTTGGACATTGGTTAAAATGTCATTGCGAGGAGTTGTAGGGGCGTATAATTATACGCCCCTACTTGATGACCGTGTCAATCTCACAATAAGCGAGATTGCTTCGCTACGCTCGCAATGACAGGCAAAGAATCCCGCTCCTCACAATAACGGCTAATGTTTGAAATGCCTTACGCCCGTAAAGACCATGGATATGCCGGCCTCGTCGCAGGCGCGGACGGAATCGGCGTCGCGGATGGATCCGCCGGGCTGAATTATCGAGCTCACGCCGACGGCGGCGGCTTCGCGCGCGATGTCGTCAAACGGCAAAAACGCGTCGGAGGCCAGAACGATTTTTCCGTCGGGCATAGACGGTCGCGCGCGCATCTTGGCCAGAGCGGCCCTGAAAGCGTCTATGCGCGAAACGCATCCGGACCCCACGCCCAGCGTCACGGAACCCGACGCCAAAACCACGGCGTTCGACTTGGAATATTTGGCGACTGCCTCCGCGAACAAAAGCGATTTTTTCTCGTCGACGGACGGACGTTTTTTGGTAACGACTCTGAAAGCGCCGCCGCGGACGATGTCGGGTTTCTGCACAAGCGCCCCGCCGAAAATACTTCTGAATTCAAACTTCGCGCCGGCGGCCGCGGGTTTCGACTTTAATATCAAAAGATTTTTTTTCTTTTTCAGCATCGTCAAAGCGGACGCCGTAAACGACGGCGCTACGACGGAATCTGTAAATACTTTTACAATTTCAGAGGCGGCGGCCTCGTCTACCCCGCAATTAAAAACCACCGAACCGCCGAAAGAAGAAACAGGGTCGGTGGCGAAAGCATTTATGTAAGCGTCGACGGCTCGCCGCGCGACGGCGGCGCCGCAGGGATTTGTATGTTTAATGACGACGCACGCCGAGTGCCCGGCCAAATCCCCCGCGACGGCGAGCCCCGCGGCGGCGTCCAGAAGATTATTAAAGGAAATCTCCTTGCCGCCGAGACGCTCAGGCAGCGGCATCCCGCCCATAGCGGGGCACAGATAGAAAACCGCGGGCTGATGCGGATTTTCCCCGTAGCGCAGCGCGCCGACGAATTTAAGGGGCAGCGCGATTTTGGAGCGGACAAGGACTCCCGCCCCGTCGCTATCGACGGACAGACGGGATGATATTACGGAATCGTAATAGGCCGAGGCGGCGAATGCTCTTGAAGCCAGACGCTTTCTGAAATTTTCGTTATTGCCGCCGGAGGACAAAGCGGTCAGAACATCGTGATAATCCTCGCTCGACGAAACGGCGATTACCCTCGCATAATTTTTTGCGGCGGCTCGCAGCATCGCAACACCGCCTACGTCTATATGCCCGGCAACGTCTCCGTCTTTTTTGGCGACGCGGGCGGCCTTTTCCTCGAACGGATAAAAATTGACCGCGACCAGGTCGACGGGCGCTATACCGGCCTTTTTAATTTCCGCAAAGTGCTTCTTGCCGGAAGCAAGCACTCCGCCGAAAACAGACGGATGAAGCGTCTTTACTCTGCCGTCGAGCATCTCCGGAATGCCCGTTAAGTCCGATACGTCGCGGACTTTAACGCCCATCTTCGACAAAAAACCGGCCGTGCCCGAAGTCGCTATAATTTCGTAACCCGCCTTGATAAGTCCGCGCGCAAAATCCGCCAGACCCGTTTTATCGCTGACACTCAAGATGGCTGTTTTTTTTGTTTTCATCATTCGATTGTTTCCTCCGGAGAAACGCGCAACACGGCTTTAAGAACCGCCGACACCGCGTCCCACGAAAATCCGCGCCGCGAAAGCAGCCCCGCGATACGCGCCGCGGCTTTGTCGCGGGAAATATTTTTCGGCAATTTGCGTCCGACAAGCGCCAGAGCCGCTTTTACTTCATCCGAAGGCGATTGCTTAATTTCGCCGGCCACTTCGGCGGCAAGATCCCGCTCCACGCCTTTTCTGATAAGTTCCAGACGTATCAGGCGGGCAGCGCGCCCCGACGCCAGACGGCTTGCCGCATAAGAACGCGCAAACTTTCCGTCGTTCACGTATCCGTATTCCGCGAGTTTGTCCAGCGCGGCGGCGATCTCGTCGGAAGAATATTTTTTCTTTTGAAGCCGCGCCGCGATGTCCTTTCGCGTGCGGTCGCGCATGGCCAGCAAATTCAGCGCGTAGTCGAATGCCGCCATACGAGGTTTTGTCTGCGTCGGGCGGCGATTCATACGTTGATAAGTTCGTACCTTCTCGTCCCAAGACCTATGCGCTCGGCATAGTCGAGCTGCACCGTGTAATCTATGGACGGAAAAATATGTCTGAAAAAATCTCCGCCGAACTCTTTGTTGACGGCTTCGGCGCAGGCAACATCCACGGCCACTGGATCGGTGGAGACGGCAAGGCCTATCTCGTCGAAAAACGGCTTATCCTTGGTGGCATAGCAATCGCAGAATTTGGTGACGTAGTTGACAAAATTGATGTAAATACATTTTTTGCCGCGAACGGCCCCGAAGGCGTACTCCATCATTTTTTCCTGCACGTCCGAAGCCGCGTCGCTCCACGGAATACTGAAAACTTCCGACGGACACGAGAGAATACATTCGCCGCAACCGACGCATTTTGCCGGATCCAGAGTTATAAAGCCGTCGCTCCCGTCGATTTTAAGCGCGGACGAAGGACACCACGACAGACACGCTCCGCAGGAAGTGCACGCTTCGCGCGCGACCTTGGGCACCACGGAATTGTGCTGCTTGTATTTCCCCTCGCGGGTGGCGCATCCCATTCCGGCATTTTTAAGGGCTCCGCCGAAACCGGAAATTTCGTGCCCCTTGAAATGGGAAATAAAAACCAGCGAATCCGCGTAATATACCGCATTGGCCACAGATACGGTCTTGAAATGTTTAAGATCGACTTTAACGTCGACGCCGGCGTTGCCGCGAAGTCCGTCGGCGATTAGTACCGGCGCGCCCGCTTCTTCAACGGTAAAACCGTGTTTCAGAGCCACAAGCGCGTGATCGACGGCGTTCGCCCGGGCGCCGACGTAAATGGTATTGGCGTCGGTCAGAAAAGGTTTTGCGCCCAGCGCCTTAATTCTCTGCGACACCGTACGCGCGTACTTAGGCCGCACGTAGCCGAGATTTCCTTCTTCGCCGAAATGTATTTTAACAGCGGTCAGATGATTTTCGGACACGACGGAAGAAAGACCCGCCGCGTCGAGCAGCCGCCCGAGAGAGTGTTGGGATATTTCCCCGCTCCAGAACACTTTGCTCATAATTTTACGGTATCATCCCCGCGACGGTCACGCTCATATTTTATCTTTTTCTAAACTCTTCCGATAGCATCTCGGCGAATTCACTTCCGTCAACGACTTTTACGCCGAGCTTCAGGGCTTTGGCGTATTTTGAACCCGGATTTGCGCCGGTCACCACCATGCCGGTTTTTTTGCTTACGGCCGACGACGGTTCGCCGCCCCTCTTTCTTACTTCCGCTTCCGCCTCGGCGCGGGTAAAACCATCCAATTCGCCCGTGAACACCACGGTCTTGCCGGCGAAAATGTCCGAAACGCGCTCATTTTGCGGCTCGACGGTGTTTACACCCGCCTTTTTGAGTTTTGCAAGCAGCGACCGCGTCTGCGACTGCGAAAAGAAATTGACGACGGATTCCGCTATGGCCGGCCCTATCTCGCGTATCGACGAGAGTTCGTCTTTCGAGGCCGACGACAGGCGGTTCAAATCCCTGAAGTTGTCCGCCAGAACTCTTGCCGTTTTTTCCCCGACGTTTCTTATGCCGAGAGCGTACGTCAGTTTTGAAAGCGGACGCGATTTTGACTGCTCCACGGCCGCCAGAAGATTTTGCGCCCTTTTTTCTTTGAAAAGCTCCAGTCCCAGAAGATCATCTTCTTTAAGCCCGAAAATATCGGAATAGTCGGACACCAGCTTTTTTGCGACGAGCTGCGCGACAACCGCCTCGCCCATCCCCTCGATATTCATCGCGTCGCGCGACGCGAAATGAGCCAGCGAACGTTCAAGCTGCTGCGGACACGAAGGATTTACGCAGCGGTAGGCGACCTCGTTTTCTTCGCGCACCACGTCCGAACCGCAGGCGGGGCATTTTACCGGCGGAACGACCTCCACCGCCGACGGCGCTTTTTGCTCCACCTTGATAATCTTGGGTATCACATCGCCCGCTCGCTCGACGGAGACCGTGTCGCCCTCGGACACGCCGAGGCGTTTGACTTCGTCGAAATTATGCAGAGTGGCGCGCGAAATCACCACGCCGCCGACGGCGACGGGTTCTATTTCGGCTACGGGCGTGACTACCCCCGTACGTCCGACCTGAAAAACGATTTTGTTGATTTTTGAAACCGCCCTGCGGGCGGCAAACTTGTACGCTATGGCCCACCGCGGCTGACGGGCCGTCGAGCCGAGGCGCGACCGCTGCTGCACTGAATCAAGCTTCACAACCATACCGTCAATTTCAAAGGGATAAGCGTCCCGGTTGGATTCGGCATCGCGGATGTAGCGCATTACGCCGTCGGCCGTAGAAATAATCCGCGCCTTCACCGAAGGTATTCCGGCGGCCGCCACCGACGCAAGAAACCTGGAATGCGACGCAAATGCTTCGGAACCTTCTCCCGCGGAATGCGCCAGAAACTTCAATCTCCGCCGGGCGGTTACCGACGGGTCTTTCTGACGCAGAGAGCCGGATGCCGCGTTGCGGGGATTCGCAAAAGGCATCTCCTTGCCCTCGGCGGCAAGGGCGTCATTGAGCCGCGCGAAATCCTCTTTGTCTATATAAATCTCGCCGCGCACTTCCAGACGAGCGGGCAGCAAAGCGGAATTTTCCACGGCAAGCGGAACGGAACGCACGGTTTTGACATTCGGCGTAACGTCCTCTCCGGTTTCGCCGTCGCCGCGGGTCGCGGCGCGCGCCAAAGAACCTCGCTCGTAAATCAGCGCGCAGCTTACTCCGTCTATTTTGGGCTCGACGACAAAATCTTTTTTTTCACCGCCTGTCAGACGCTCCACGCGGGCAATCCATTCTTCGACTTCGTCGGCGCTGTACGTATTTGCCAGAGAAAGCATCGGTACGGAGTGACTGACTTTCCCTAAACCTTCCGAAAGGCCGCCGGCAACCCGGCGGGTGGGCGAATCGCCGGAAGCAAAACCCTGATTCTCCCTCTCCAGGGTTTCGAGTTCCCTGAAAAGCCGGTCATATTCCGAGTCGGATATTTCCGGACGGCTGTCCACGTAATAAAGACGGTCGTGACGCCTTATTTCATCGCGCAGATAATTTATTCTTTTTTCAATCGGGGAGGCGGGTTTCATCTCTTTTTGCCGTCGGGCGACGGAAAAGCGGGAGAATCTTTTATCTTGTCCAGAACGCCGTTTATGAATATTTTGGCCTTGTCTCCGGAATACGTTTTTGCCAATTCCACGGCCTCGTTTATGACGACCTTGGGCGGCGTGCCGTCCATTCCCAGCAACTCGTAGACGGCGACCCTCAGAATAGTTTTATCGACGATATTCATCCTGTCGAGCGCCCAATTGGCGGAATACTTTTCTATGCGCTCGTCGATCTCGGTCTGATGAACCGCCACGCCGTTGAAAAGCGCGCGCGAAAACTCCATCACACCCGTCGACGGCGAAGTCAATGAACCGTATATAACGGCCTCCGCCGCCGCGGCGTCGGCGCCGCAGAGGTCTCGCAGATAGAGTAGTTTGAGCGCATCCTCGCGCGCTTGGCGTCTCGACATATTTTAGTGTCCGAAAAAAAAGCGTTGCCCCCGGGCCCCGTCCGTCGTGAAACGGGTCGGGAAGCATACACATCTATTTTACCAAATTGGCATAAAGGTTCGCCATCTCAATGGCGGTTTCCGCCGCGTCTTTGCCTTTGTTGCCCGCTTTGGCTCCGGCGCGCTCCACGGCCTGTTCAAGATTGTCGGCCGTTATGACTCCGAAGATAACGGGAACGTCGGCGGACATAGAAACCTGGGCTATGCCCTTGGCGGCTTCGGCGGCAACGTAGTCAAAATGCGGCGTATCGCCTCTGATAACACATCCCAGACAGATGACCGCGTCGAACTTTTTGGAGGCCGCTATTCTTTTTGCCAGCGCGGGTATTTCAAAAGATCCGGGGACTTTCCATACCTCGATGTTTTTCTCGTCGGCTTCGTGTCTTATGAGAGTGTCGAGAGCGCCCTCGACGAGACGCGCCGTTATGAAATCGTTGAACCTTGACGCCACCACGGCGAATTTTTTATTTCTCGCCGTCAAATTTCCCTGATGAACCGTTGTCATAACTCCTCCTGTTTTATGCGGCGCGCGCTTTAAGCGGCGGCCGTTTCACTTGTAAACTTCGTAAAATCTCGCCTTCAAAATAAAAATCCTGTATAACAGAAAATATCCCAGCGGTTTATTCGGATACTTGCGTATTTTATAAATCGCGTCCATAAACAAATGCGCCGCGAAACCCGCGAACGCGCCGCCCAGCACGGCGCTCCGCGTAAAATATGCCGCCGCAAGAAGCGCCGCCGCCAACTCGTAGGAATGAAGCAGAAGATACGCGGTGCTTAAAAGATGATTCTCGCATTTGTAAAACAAATCTTTGACGTCAAAACTGATTCTGCGGGACGTGAAAAAATAATCCAGGAGATGGTCGATGTCGACGAAAACGCCGGCCGCGAAAGCCGCGGCGGCGGCGCGCAGGGGAAACCCCGATGCCACAATCGCCGTCGAGATTGCCGCCGACACAACCACGTGTCTTGAAACTTTCACCGGAGACCTCCGGAGCGAACGCCTAACTTATGTCCCATTCGTCTCGCTTTGGTATCGAGATATTTTTTTGCCATCGGCGATTTAGCCGGTGTGACGAGAGGAACTCTGGCCGAGACCTTGAGCCCATACCCTTCGAGTCCCACAATTTTTCTGGGGTTATTGGTCAGAAGACGCACACTGCTCAACCCCAGATCCGAGAGTATCTGGGCTCCGATGCCGTAGTCCCTGAGGTCGGGCTCGAACCCCAAGGCAATGTTGGCGTCGACGGTATCGAGACCTTTTTTCTCCTGCAGATGGTACGCCATTATTTTATTTTTCAGGCCGATGCCCCTGCCCTCCTGATGCATATACAACACGACACCGGAACCCTCTTTGTCTATGGCCTCGAGAGCGTGCTCAAGCTGGTCGCCGCAATCGCAGCGGAGCGAGTGAAAAATGTCTCCGGTCACGCACGAAGAATGGACACGCACCAGAATATTTTTGCCTCCGGATATATCGCCTTTTACCAGCGCTATGTGATGTTCTTTAAGCACTGTATCCTCGTAAAGATGCAGTTTGAAGTCGCCGTATCTGGTGGGCAGCTTGACCGCTATGAGTTTACTGACGAGCTTTTCGGTGCGGCGGCGGTATTCTATGAGGTCGGCGATGGTTATTATTTTAAGACCGTGGCGGCGGGCAAAACCGAATAACTGCTTCATACGCGCCATTGTTCCGTCGTCGTTCATTATTTCGCAAATGACACCGGCGGGATACAGCCCCGCCATACGCGCCAGATCGACAGCCGCCTCAGTGTGGCCGGCCCGCACAAGCACGCCACCTTCGCGATATTTAAGAGGGAATATATGCCCGGGTTTCACTAAATCCGACGGACGGGTTTTTTCCGATATGAGAACGCGGACGCTTTCCGCCCTGTCGTGAGCCGATATTCCCGTGGACACGCCTTTGCGCGCGTCGACGGAAACCGTAAACGCGGCGTCTCTTAATTCACCGGGATTTTCGACCATCGGGTCGAGTTTTAATTGCGACAGACGCGGCGAGAGCATGGGCACGCAGATGAGACCGCGGCCGTATTTGGCCATAAAATTTATGGCCGACGGCGTCGCGCGCGATGCCGCGCAAACGAGATCGCCCTCGTTCTCCCTCGACGGGTCGTCGACTACGATGATAAGGCGCCCTTTTCTGATTTCGCCGAGCGCCTCGGGTATGGACGCGAATTTATTTTTGTTTTTAGAAGCCGGCATTTTTCAATTTCTCCCTTGTAAGTTTTTGAGACGAAGGCGCGGCGTATTTGGCGGCGTATTTATCCAAATATTTTGCGGTGATGTCGTATTCTATATTGACGCTCATCCCCGCGCGCAGATTTTTGAAAGTAGTCATTTCCAGCGTATGCGGCACGATGGCCGCAGTGAACCGGCGGCGTTTGCCGTCGAGCGAAGCGACGGTCAAACTGACTCCGTTGACGGCCACCGACCCCTTCTCGACTATGTATTCCACGGGCGCCCCGAAAGTCGCCAAAAGCGAATTGCCTTCGCGCCGCAAGAATGCGACCCTGCCGATATTGTCGACGTGGCCCTGCACAATGTGGCCGCCCAGACGTCCGTCGGGACGCGCCGCGCGCTCGATGTTCACCCGCGCTCCGGCGCGCAATTCGCCCAGCGTAGTGCGGCTGAGCGTTTCCGGCGACACGTCGAAAGCGACCGCTCCTCCGGCGACGGACGTCGCCGTAAGGCACACGCCGTCGACGGCGACGCTGTCTCCGTCGGCGATGCCGTCGAGCCGCGTGACGACGGCAAGACGTCGGAGCGAAGCGGATTTTATAGTTCCGATATCCTCGATTATTCCCGTAAACATTTTATTTTATTCGCTTGTCATTGCGAGGAGTCCCCCCTCAGGGGGAGGACGAAGCAATCTCGCGAAAGACAGATTGCTTCGTCCCCGAGAAATCGGGGACTCGCAATGACAGCGTTTGAAAACTATCTGTCGAATAAATCCCTGGCCTTGCGTAATTCGTGAATCACATCCGCGGCATGGTAAAGAATTTCGTCCGTCGTGAACCGCAATACCGGAATGCCCGATAGAAGCAGTCTGCGGTCGCGTTTTTTGTCGTCCTTAATCGTCCTGGGATCCTTCTGATGACGCTCCCCGTCGCATTCCACTATCACCGATTTTTTGGTGTGCGGCAGCACCAGCAGAAAATCCACTATGCACGGAAAACCCATCCCCGTGATGTCTTTCTGAGGGATTATCGCCACCTCTTCGGGAAGCCCTATGAGCATTTCGGCCAGCAGTATTCTTTCCACGGGCGACGACTGGTCGCACGCCTGCGACAGCGCCAGAAATCTGCTCCGCACGGCGTTATTGATCCATTCGGCGGTTTCTTTCAGACGTTTGTCGAGATAGGTCTGTATTTCCTGTTCTTTCATTGCGCGACCTCGCTTTTGTTTTTTACCGGCGCGGCTATCACGACAACGTCGGGACCGGACCGGAAAGTTTTTTTTATTCGCAGTTTCACCGCCGACGATATTTTCCGGAAACCCTCTCCTTCCACGGGAGTTTTCGCGTTTCTCCCTCCCGCGATTTTCGGCGCCACAAAAAACACATATTCGTCGACGACACCGCTTTTTATGGCGTTCCAGTTCGTCTCGCCACCGCCCTCGACCAGAACGCTTTTGATTCCGGCCTCGAACAGTTTTTTCATTATCTTTTTGAAATCGAAGCCACCGCCGCGCCGTTCAAGAATAAGCGTCCGCGGAGCGACAAACGGCCGGCGCACTTTCGCAAAATGTTTTGCGGATGCCGCCGTGGTCACTACAATCGTTTTGGCCGAGGCGTCGAAAATATTTGAATCGACCGGAATCCTTCCCGACGGGTCTATGGCCACTCTTAGCGGATTTTCAGACGATGTTTTTTGCCGGCGCCCCAGCCGCACATTGAGCAGCGGGTTATCTTTTACCACCGTCCCCGCGCCAACCAGCACAGCGTCGTGCGACAAGCGAAGACGGTGCGCCATGCGGCGCGACTCAACCGACGAAATCCATTTTGAATCTCCGCCGGAAGCCGCTATTTTTCCGTCGAGAGTCATTGCCGATTTTATCGTAACGTACGGCAGTCGACGGGATATATTTTTGACGTAAACTTTATTGAGATCGCAACATTCGTCTTGCAAAATTCCCGAAACCGTCGCAACTCCGGCGCGCCTTAAATCCGCCAGGCCTTTGCCCGATACCGACGGATTGGGGTCTTTCATTCCGGCGACGACTTTCTTTATTCCGCTCTTGATTATCAGAGGAACGCACGGCGGTGTTTTTTTGTTCGTATGGCGGCACGGTTCAAGATTCACGTAAAGAGCCGACCCGCGCAATTTTACCGCGCCCGACGGAGTTCCGGCGAGTTTGCCTATGGCGTCGGGCTCGGCGTGAGGTCCGCCGAAATACTTATGATAGCCGCTTGCGATGACGCGGCCGTTTTTGACTATAACGCAGCCGACCATCGGGTTCGGGGCGGCGCGGCCAGCGCCTTTGCGAGCCAGAGACAGCGCCATTTTCATATATTTTTCGTCGGTGTTACGCATATTGTTTTTATCGGCTTTGCCCGATATTTGTTTTAAGCGTCTTGTATAAAAAATATTTCAAAAAACAAACTGTAAAATAAAAAACCCGAAGATGTCTCTTCGGGGAAAAACCGCAAACGCGCCTAAAAACAACCGGCGATTCGTCGCTCTTCTTTCATCCGGACTTTTACCGTCGGCATCCGAATTGCCGCGCCATAAAACTTGCGCGGCTCACGGATTCAGTCCCGCCGAAAATCGGAGGGACGAGTGGGCTTTACCACCGGTGGGGATTTTCACCCCGCCCCGAAGAGCTACTATATTAAACAAAAATCTCGAACAAAAATCAAGCGCGCGGGCGATTTCATTTTATTTCATCAATGATTATCGCGCCCTTATCATCGCGGCCTTTGACGCGCGCCACTACTTTCAAAAGACACCGTTCGCCCGAATTGATGTTATCCCTCGATGATGCGGCATCTTTCACGACTACGGGCTTTTTCCAATCGCCCTCGTAATAGACGGCGTTTCCGTACACCAAGAGCCGCCATGACACTGCCGCGTTTTCGTAGGCGGACGGATTTTTCGCGACACGCTCGTAAGTGAGACCGAGTTTCGCGGCTTCATGCGAAGCGATGATGAAATCTTCCCTCCGTTCGCGCCAGTCGTCGGCAATCACCCAAAATAAGAATGTGGCGGCAGCGAGCGCGGCGGCGATTAAAAAATACCGCGCGGCGAGCGTTTTCCGTCGGGGGAATGCGGACGGCGCGATGCCGGCTCCGGAAGCGTCGCAGCTGGCGGGCGGCGACAACTCCGCGCCACAAGCGTCGCAGAAGAGCGAATCCGGCGGTAATACGGCGGAACACGCGGGGCAGATGACCGGCGCAATCGGCGGGGACGAAGCGGTATGCCAAGCGTCGGACTGATTTTGTGTCGAGAAATCATCTACGGTCATTGGCCCTCCTTAAACGCCGGGCGCAAGGCGGAAGGTGGTCTGTTTCTATCCCAATTCGTCGGGCACAATTCATCGGAATATCGCGCCGATATATTCATTCTACAATTTTATTAATCGCGCGCCTTCTTCGGGCGAAATGGAAATCAGCACGGTTTTCGAATAAAATCTATCTTTTATTTTTTTAATTACTTTTGCATATTCTTCGACGCGTCCGGATTTTTTTGCCGCCGAATCGTCACGCGAGGCGGTTCGCGCGTAAATATTTATAGCTGAATCTTCGGTAATCGGTGAGGTATCCGACAATGTCGCGGATAATTTATTTAATTCGAGGAATCGCGGTTTTCCGTCGCGCGGTATCATAAAGTCCAAAGTACACGCGCAGCCGCAAGCGGCAAAACCGTCAAAGCATTTGAATATGTCTTTAATTCCCGGCACGTTTGCGATATTGGCGTCCAGCCAAAAACAATCGGTTACGAGTTCTCCGAAACGAGTCGGGCGATGCGCGCTTAGTCGCCCGAAATCCATTCGACAGGCGATTTTTTTGCAACATCCGTTCAGAGGTGAAAAAACGGATTTGCCTCCGGTATTGAAAAGTCCGCAGCAATTGATTTTATGAACGACATTTTCCGCGCGGGACGCATAAGTATCATCGGTAACTATAAGTTCCGAAATAATTACGTCCTGCTTGAATTCACTTTCCACCGCCGCGGCAAGTTTCAATATCCACGAACCGAAAAGGCGTGTCGGAACAACGGCATATTCAAGGTTTGATGTTAGCCGCCCTGCGGCGCCGTAAGCGGATTTGATGATTATGTATTCCGAATCGAAGAAACCGCGCAAACTTTCAAAACCCGCCGCTCCGGGTCTGACGCCTGAAGGTATTATAAGCGAACGGGGCAGATAAACCGCGCCGCCTGCCGACGAGGCGAGGGCAAGCATTTGAAATGATTTCGAGGCGAATTCCGGCGGCGTCCAGCCCAATATATTACTGCCACGGTTTAACGCAGATATCACGGATTCAACGGAAGCGCTTGAAAAAAGTAAATCGAACGCAACACTGTCGCGGGAACCGTCGCCAAGTATCTCCGAAGCATCTGTCGCCGAACGGATTTCGACGTCGTAACCGTAATCTAAATACAACTCAATCAACCCCCTCGATTTCCCGGATGCTTGCTGCCGGCCGAAAAGATATTTTGCCGGATACGGTTCCCCGCCGGTGAGGCGCGAAGATGATTCTTCAAAAAGCTTTTTCGTTTCGTCGGCGGAGTAGCAAACTTTGAGCGAAGTGTGAAACATTCCAAGCGCGGCGGCAAGAAAATCCTTTGCGGCGATAATACAGATTTTCTTCGCCATTTTAGACGGCCGTCACATGGAGCCCACGACTCTTTTTTTGGCTTTTTCGTCTATGATGAGCACGGAGTTTTGTCCGCCGAAACCGTCGGGAACAAGTCCGTCGGCGTTTTCGTCAGTTATCCAGCGACTGTCGTCAACGACGAATTTATACTGATATTTGCCCGTCGCAAGATTTACCGTCGTGTGCCACAGGCCTTTTTCGCGATCCACAAGTTTTAGATGATTGAACGGCGCCGTATGGTTCCATTTATTGAAATCGCCGCTCAAAGACACGGTTTTAGCGTCTTTCCATGTGAAGTAGAAATCCACTCTGCAAAAACGCTCTTTTGCAGCGACTGCGGCAAACCTTTTTTCCGAGAGTTTTTTCGCCGCCGCGTGGACATCCTCTGAATATTCGTAAATGGTAAGCAACGCCTGAAGAGCCGCCGCGGCGTCGAGGAAATGACGTCTCAGGAATTCGCTTTGCAGGCGGCCGCCGGCAAGATAAAGCGACGACACTTCGTTGTATCTTTCTCTGCGCAGGTCGAAGTCAGGCGTGTCGTAGACGGACACTTTTTCCCGCAGCCAACGACCCCATTCGTCTTCGATATCGTCGGTGGTTTTGCCGTAATATTTTTTCACGAGCGCGTTTACATTTTCACTGTTGGCGGTTTCGAGAAGTTTTTCGAATCGCTTCAAGCCGTATTTTTCGATTATGTAACCTCCGAAAGATACGAATTTGGGCGAAACGATATCCCACATATGTGCATCCCATTTATTACCACTTTTCAACAGAGTGCTCATCGGATAATCCCTATTGCTCCGATGGTCGAGAATCCATCTTGCCGGCGAGTGTATATCGCGATCGCATAAGGCGGCGGACATCCCATAAATCGGTTTATTAAATTTTCGCGGCTCTTGTTGCGGTCTTAAATATTTCTGCACGAACAACGCTATCACAATTTCTTCTTCGACGGCCCGTTCGACGCACTTTTCTATATCGGGCAGAAACGGCTTGATAAAACTAAAACTCTTATCCTTTTTCCAAGTGTTCATCGGAAAATATATATGGTATATGGCCACTTTCCCTGAGTCGGTCATTGCCGCCCTGCCATAACCGTGGAGATGTTCTTCAAATAAAGGATTTACCGAATAGACCGGGATTTTTTCATCAAAGCGCATTTTGAGCCGTGACGCAATTTTTTCGTAAATCCGTTCGGTTAGTTCGGCGATTTGTTCGCGGTCTTTGTACGCATCGCTTTGAGAATCTTCGAAGTAAAAGACGAAGTGCGGCGTTTCATGTTTCGGCGGCACCGCTTCGGCAAACGTGATATGCGATGAAACGATTAACGAAACAACCGCAAAAAGAGAAAACGGATTTTTATTGAAAATAAACATTTCCCCCTCCCCTTGTTTTATGGCTGGCATCCGACACGATGGCTCGCGCCGAAGTTTTTGACTTTTCCGATGAGCGAAAAACGGTTTTTATTTCTTGGGCGCAACCTTGCCGCGCGGCGTTGGCGCGCTTGTATCAAAATCATAATTGCTCGGCGCAGGCGGCGGATAATACGGCTCGGGCACAGGCAAGGCAGGCGGCTGGTAATGCGAATATTTATCGCCGGCGTTGGCCGTAGTGCCGCTGCCGCCGACACCGGTTCCAACCTTGAAATTCTCAAGCGACGACGGCGGGTTTTGAGGCAACTTCGTTGTGCCCATAAATTTACCTCCTTGAATTTTTTATACACATCGGATTAAGAGTATTATACAACATATTAAAGCAAGCCCCCCCCCCAACGACAAAATCAGCGATTGGAAAGATATGTTTTGATCGCGACGGCCGCCGCGGCGGCGCGGGCTTCGGTGCGGAAAATCGAGGAAAGTTTTTCCTGAAGCGTCTGCTCCTCGGCGATAATCTTCATTGTCTCGTCGAGGATTTGCTTCTGTTCGGCTATAAAATGCGTAGAGAGTTCGCCGGAGAGGAATGTCTTATTGGCCAGCACGGCCTTGTGAAAAGGTATATTGGTCTTGGGCCCCACGATAATATACTCGTAAAGAGCGCGTTTCATTCTTTCCACGGCCTCGTCTCTGGTGCGGCCCCAGACGATGAGTTTTGAAATCATAGGGTCGTAAAAAGTCGGTATCACGTACGACGAAAACACGCCCGAATCCACCCTCACGCCTATTCCCCCGGGCGAACGATACCCCTTGAGTTTCGCCGGCGACGGCGCGAAATTGTTAAGCGGGTCCTCGGCGTTTATCCGGCACTCTATGGCGTGCCCGTTAATTTTGACGTCTTCCTGCGAAAAAGGCAGTTTTTCTCCGGCGGCAATGAGAATCTGCTGCTTGACGACGTCGACGCCGGTTATCATTTCGGTTATGGGATGCTCCACTTGAACGCGCGTATTCATCTCCATAAAATAAAAACGTCCCTGCGTATAAATAAACTCGATAGTGCCCGCGTTGACGTAATTGATGGCCCGCGCGATGTTCACCGCGACCTGTCCCATTTCTCTTCGGAGCTCCGGCGTCATTACCGGAGAGGGCGCCTCTTCTATGAGTTTCTGGTGACGTCGCTGGATGGAGCATTCCCTCTCGCCCAGATGCACCACGTTTCCGTGCTTGTCGGCCAGAATCTGTATTTCTATGTGCCTCGGATCGGCCACGTATTTTTCTATGAACACCGACGGGTCGCCGAAAGCCGAACCGGCCGTCGCCTTGGCCTGTTCCACCGCTTCCTGGAGTTCCCCCGCGTCGCGGGCAATGCGCATTCCTATGCCGCCGCCGCCCGCCGCGGCTTTTACTATTACGGGGTATCCTATTTCCGACGATATTTTAAGCGCCGGCTTTATGCCGCGCACTTCTCCGGTGGTGCCCGGAACAACGGGTCCGCCGGAGGCCGCCACCGTCTTGCGGGCAATTATTTTGTTGCCCATAAGCTCCATTACTTTCGACGACGGGCCTATGAAAGTTATTTTTTCTTTCTCACAGGCGTAGGCGAAGGAGGGATTTTCCGCTAAAAATCCGTAACCGGGATGTATTGCCTCGGCGCCGGAATCCTTGGCTATCTTTATTATTTTTTTGATGTTAAGGTATGACTCTTTAGGATGGCTTCCGCCCAAAGGCCACGCTTCGTCGGCGTAGCGCGGATGGAGGGCTTTTTCGTCGGCATCCGAATAAATAGCGGCTGTTTTTACCCCGAGTTCGCGGGCGGCGCGCATTACACGGATGGCAATTTCCGAACGATTTGCAATTAAAATTTTTTTGAACATAAAAAATCAGCGGCGAGTAATGAGTAACGAGAATTAAACACCCCGTCCCGATAAATCGGGACACCCCTCTACAAGAGGGGAATAATTCCCCTTTGTTAAAGGGGTGTCAACGAAGTTGACGGGGCATTCCCCTTTTATAAAAGGGGTGGCTCGCCATAGGCGAGACGGGATATCCCCCATCATTACGCATTACTAACCCTAACCGATTACCATCAATACGTCGCCGGCATCCACTATTTCCGTCTCAAAAGTGTATATCTGACGCACCACGCCGTCGTGGTCGGAATGTATCTGGGTCTGCATTTTCATGGCCTCAAGGACAATGACAGTATCGCCTTTTTTTACCGGCGAGCCGACCTTGACCTTTATGCTGACGACCATCCCCTGCATAGGCGATATAACGGCCCCCTCGGGGATTTCCTCTTTCCTGCCGACGGAATCAGTCGAGCCCGCCGAGGAAGCTCCGGCGGCGATGGGTTTTATCTTTATTCTGAATTCCTCGTCATCGACCATAATCATAAACTCGTCTGACGACGCGGTCTCGGCGGGCGCAAGCGCGCGAGGGACTTCGCAGACACCGAGCGGCTCCGGTTTGGTTTCGCCCTTTAAAAACTTGACGGCTACCTGCGGATAGAGGGCGCAGCTCATTACGTCCTCGTCGGATTTTGCGGGCACGCCCTGCGCTTTTATCTCGCGGCGGACGTTTTCAAGCTCCGGCTCAAGCATATCGGCCGGACGCCTGTCGGAGGGTTTTTGTTTTCCTATGATCTTTGAAAGAATCTCTTTTTTAACCGGCGCGGGGGTGCGGCCGTAGAGGCCCAGACAATAATTTTTCACTTCTTCGGTGACTTTCTTGTAACGTTCGCCCAGAAGCACGTTGAGAACGGCCTGCGTTCCCACTATCTGGCTCGTCGGCGTGACCAGTGGCGGCCATCCCAAATCCTCGCGGACTCCGGGGACTTCCTTTAACACTTCGGAATATTTATCGAGCGCCTTTTGTTCTTTAAGCTGGGAATAGAGATTTGAAATCATCCCGCCCGGAATCTGGTGTATAAGAACGCTCACGTCGGATTTTTCTACGACGGGAGAGCACAGCGACTCGTATTTGGTTTTGACTCCCAGAAAATAAAAACCTATGTCGAGAAGTTTTTCCAGATCGAGGTTGGTGTCGTACGGCGTTCCGCGAAGAGCCGCAACAAACGGCTCAAGCGGCGGCTGCGACGTACCGCCGGCAAACGGCGAAAAAGCGCAGTCAACTATATCGACCCCCGCCTGAGCGGCCGCGTAATAGCTCAAAGAGCCCATTCCGCTCGTCATATGAGTGTGAAGATTTACGGGGAGTTTTACGGCTTTTTTCAGAGACGACACGAGGTCGGCCGCGGCGGCCGGCGTGATCAGACCCGCCATATCTTTGATGCAAATCGAATCGCAGCCCATATCCGACAATTCTTTGGCGAGCGTGACAAACGCCGCCGTGGTATGCACGGGACTCGTGGTGTAGGAAATAGTGCCCTGAACTTCGGCGCGGTATTTTTTGGCGGCCTTTATCGAAGCGGACATATTCCGCACGTCGTTAAGCGCGTCGAAAACTCTTATTATGTCTATCCCGTTTTTCACGCTCAGTCGCACGAACTCATCGACTACGTCGTCGGCATAATGACGGTATCCGACCAGATTCTGCCCCCGCAAAAGCATCTGAAGTTTGGTTTTCTTTATTTTGGAGCGGATTCCCCTCAAGCGCTCCCACGGGTCCTCGGCCAGAAATCTCAAACACGCGTCGAAGGTCGCGCCGCCCCACACTTCCAGCGCGTGGAACCCTACGGCGTCGAGTTTTTCGAGTATCGGCTCCATATCCTCGGCGCGCATGCGCGTGGCGATAAGCGACTGGTGCGCGTCCCGCAGAGTGGTATCGACTATTTTAACCATATTTCAAATCCTATTATTTATTTTCCGCCTGATTTTTCCCCGTCTGATTGAACACAAGAATCGCGTGGCGGCACTTGGGGCAATTTACCTGAAATAAATCCTGACGGCGAACCGCTCCGGTGTCGATGGAAACGCCGGCTACGCCCTTGGTATTTAAAATATTCCGCCCCAAAAGTTCGTTGAGTCCGAAATTCGCCGACGATAGCGGGCCGAGACGCCCGGCTATCCATTCGAGATGACGGCGCGACGAGAGGATTTCGCCGCAGTTGTCGCAGACGACAAGTTCCTTCTCGACGGAGGCGCGCATCTTGGAGCGGTCCACGCCCGATAGGTCGAACTCCAGGTTAAGTTTGACGCCGCAAACAGGGTCGTTGCGGGTTGTGCAGTAACGCTCGCACTGACCGCAAAAAATACATTCGTCATAGCGCCATTCCATCACACGCGAAGGTGTCTGTGCGCCGGACACTTTCTCTATGACTTTTATGGCTCCGGACGGACAGACCTCGGCGCACGCGCCGCAGGCGATGCAGCCCTCGTCGCTCGGCGCGGGACGGCCCCTGAAACCTTCGGGCGGGGTATGCGGCTCCGCCGGAAATTTTGTGGTGACCGGACCCTTTATCAGGGCGGTTATCGCTTCTTTAAGTTCTCTGAGTTTTGGATATTTCATAGTTTATAAGTAACGAGAATTAAACACCCCGTCCCGATAAATCGGGACACCCCTCTACAAGAGGGGAATATTCCCCTTTGTTAAAGGGGTGTCAACGAAGTTGACGGGGTATTTCCCTTTTGTAAAAGGGGTGGCTCGCCATAGGCGAGACGGGGTATCCCCCTCATTACGCATTACTAATTCTGTTTTTCATATTCATCGCAGACGGTTTTTTCCCAGAGTTTCACGCCGGACTTATGGGCGGCGCGGGCCATCGCGTGCGCCGTGACGGGCGCCGTCAAAAGAAGAAACACCAGACACAGAAGCGCCTTGACCCCGGCGGCCGTAAAACCGCTCAGGATAAATACTCCCAGAAGAATGCCGCAAGTGCCCAGCGTGACAGATTTCGTCGACGCTTGCAGACGCGTGTAATAGTCGGGGAAACGCATCAGCCCGAGGCAACCCAGCAGATTGAACATAACTCCGACGACTATAAAAAATTTGCCCAGAAACTCAAACATTGTTTTTCCCTCTGACGGACTTCGTTATTTGAAAACGTTGAAAAGCTGTCCAAATGTCACCCTGAGCGAAGCGAAGGGTCTCGTTTGTCGTCGGAATCAGAATGACAAATGCCGCGACGCTTTCTAAAATATCCGGAGCGCCGTTACTCGTCGAACTTCTTGCCTTCCAGATATTTGGCCAGAGCCAGCATTCCTATGAAACTCTGCAGCGCCCACGCTATGGCTATGTCAAGATAAAAAGATTTGCGCGTGGTCACATACAGCATCGCGCAGAAACCGATTATGACAAGACCTATTATGTCGGTGGCCAGAGCTCTGTCGGGCGCGGTCGGACCCGCGATAACGCGCACAAGCGCAAGAAAACAGCAGAGCAAAAGCACTCCGGAGAATTTTGCGGCCAGGGTATAGGAAGGCATTACCCAGAAAACCGCGACAGCTATCACGGACGCATACATCAGAATAAGTTTAAGTCCCGCCAGACGGTCTTTCATTCGAAGACCTCGATTATTATTTTCTCGAATTTTTCCACTACCCGACGGTACGCCTCTTGGCCGTCGCAGGACGGCGCGTTTATCCAGTGGATAAAAAGATGTCCCGCGTCCAAATCGGCGTCGACGGTAATAGTCCCCGGAGTCAGCGTTATAAAATTGGACAGGAACGTTATGCCCGTTTCCGTTTTGCATTTCGTGCGGACTTTCAGTATCGCGGGTTTAAGCGGCATTCCGGGATGAAGCACGCGCATGGCCATATCCAGATTGGCTTTTACGCACTCGAAAACGAAGACCGCCAGAAACTTGAAAAACATAGCGAAGCGCCGCCACTGCATGAACTTGGACGGATTTTTCGTCCAATCGGTCTTAAAGGTCAAAGAGACCGCGCCCGCCACCGCCGCTCCGACGGCCAAAGAAACCGGCGAGAGCGTAAACGTAAGCAGTATCCACGCGACGAAAAGTGTCAAGAATATTATTATTCTGTTTCCCATTATTTTATCACGTCGGAAGCGTATCCGATTCCTCTTAAAAGAACGGCGGCGGCCGGTTGTATGAGCGCGTCGCGCACCACCGGATAGAAAACTCCCAAAAGCACGCAGGCCGAAGCCAGCGCCATCATCGGGAGCGTCATCGACAACGGCGCCTCTTTCACCGACGAAAGATTCTCTTTCGTCTTGCCCCAGAATATGTGCTTCTGGACTTTAAGAAAAATCGCCAGGGTAAACACGCTCACGACGGCCGCAATCGCTCCTGCAAAATATTTACCGGCCTGAAACGCCGCTATAATAATTATGAACTTTGACCAGAAACCGTTAAGCGGCGGCACGCCGGAAATTGCCAGCGAGGCCGTAAGGGACGTAGCGCCGGTTACGGGCATTTTGGCGGCCAGCCCTCCGGCGGATTTCAGGTCTCTCGTCGAAGCCGAGTATTCGACCGCGCCTGCGTTCAGAAAAAGAAGCGACTTGAACATCGCGTGGTTTACCAGATGATACAAACCGCCGACTATGCCAAGAGGCGTTCCCAGTCCCAGGCCAAGGGCGATATAGCCGACCTGGCTGATGGTCGAGTAAGCCAGCAGACGCTTAAAGTCCCACTGTCCCAGGGACATAAGGACGCCGACTACCATCGAAAGCGGCCCGACAAAAAGCAGTATGTTCGACATAAATCCGGCGAAGGGCGCCACGACGGTGAATATCCTGGCCAGGGCATAGAGTCCGGTAACTTTTATTATTACACCCGAAAGAAGCGCCGACACCGGAGCCGGCGCGGACGAGTGTACGTCCGGAAGCCACGCGTGGAACGGAACCATTCCGGCTTTAAGCAAAAGTCCCACGGCAAAAAGCGCGGCGGCGAAAGGCACGGCGGGCGAATATCCGCGCGCGGCCATAACCGCGGCGACGTCGGCCAGATTGAGCGTGCCGGAGTACGAATATATCACGGCAATGCCCATCAGTATAAAGGCGGAGGCGGTGGAGCCGAGCACGACGTACTTAAACGACGCTTCCAGTTGGTCGCGCTCCAACCCGAAGGCCGTCAGCGCGTAGGTCGTTATCGACGCCAATTCGATGAACACGAACATATTAAACAAATCGCCGGAAAGAGCCAGCGCGTTTATGGCCCCGAGCATTACATTGAACAAAGCGTAATATTTGGCCGGCGCGGTGTAGGACTTCATGTAGCCGATGGAATAAACCGCCGCGGCAGCGGCCACGAAGTTGGCCGCAAGTATAATGAGCATGGAAAGTCCGTCGAGAACCCACACAACGCCCAGGGGCGCCGGCCATCCGCCGAAGGTATATACCACGGCTTCCGGACCACGGACAAAAAAAACATAGACGGACAGCGCCAGCAGCGCCAGCGGAGACGACACGCCGATTATCTCGGCGAACTTTCTTCGCGCGCCGTGCGCGGCGGCAAGAAGAAACGCCGCGGCAAGAGGCGCCGCCAAAAACAGAGTGAGCAATCCGGGTTTCATCGTAACGCGCTATCCTTTGAGGTTTTTTATTTCGGTAATGTCGAAAGTTCCGTGCTTTTCGTAAATTCTTAATGCAATCGCGGCGGCCATCGCCAAAACTCCCAGATCAATGACAATGGCCGTAAGCACAATGGCCTGCGGAAGCGGGTCCACAAAGTTCGCCGCTTCTCCGGCGGAAAAAATCGGAGCCGTGGCGCCGGTTTTATATCCTATCAATACAAAAAACAGATTGACCGCGTACGTAAATATCGCCAGGCCTATGATTTTTTTTACGATATTCTTTTTTATCAGGACTCCGTAAAGCCCTATGCCGAAAAGAATGAAAACGAGTATGTAGTTTATCATTTTTTATTCGCGCCTTCGCCGGCAAAAAAAGTCATGGCGGTAAATATCGCAAAAAGCCCGCCCATCACTTTAAGCCCGATGGCCATATTGTTTATTATCACCGTGCCGCCGCTCATAAACTCAAAAGGCGTTCCCGCGGCCAGATAATTTTTGAAAAAATAACCCGCGGCAAGTCCCGAAATACCAACCGCAAGAAATGCCAAAGCGCCCGCGCCTTCCAGAACTTGCGCGCCGGCAAACGTCAACTCTTTTACGGCGGTTTCGCGGCCGTAGGCCAGCATCAAATGAACCACGGCAAGGGCCAGCATTACACCTCCGGCGAAACCTCCGCCGGGCGTAAGATGTCCGTGCAGAATGATGTAGACGCCGAACAGAAAAATAAGGCGCACCGTCAGGCGGGTGATGGTTTTTACGATAACCGACATTCCGGCCGATTTGGGCTCCATCAGTCCTTCTCCTGGCGCGGTTTCATTCCGGTTTTGCGCATTATGGCCGCGACGGCCACGGCGGCGGTAAAAAGCACGGTCGCTTCGCCGAGTGTGTCTATCGCCCTGAAATCAAGAATTATGGCCGAAACAGCGTTGGCCGCGCCGACTTTATCCAGCGTGGATGCGATATATTCCGAAGATACTTTCATAAGCGGCGAGCCGAAAGCGGGAAGATGAGCCAAAGCTATGGCCGCAAAATATATAAGCGTGCCTATGGAAAATACGGCCACAAGAACCAGAGCGGCGGCGCGGGTTCCCGTCATCCTGGTTGTGTCTCTTTGCACGGTGGCTCTTATAAGAATGATGAGGGCCAGAATCTCGACGACTATCTGTGTGATGGCCAAATCGGGAGCGCCCAGCAGCAGGAATATCACACTGAGTCCGTAACCGGCCACGCCGACGGCAATCACGCACGAGAGGAGGTCTTTGAGCTCAAGCGCTACGATGCTTCCTATGGCTATAAGAGCGATAATCAGCGTTATTTCCATATTCATAATTTTTATGCTCCGGCAACGGCGGTTATCTTACCAGAATCCACAATATGGCCGCGGCTCCGACGAGGTACCACGACAGATAAACGTAAAGGTCTCCGGTATGCGCCAGACGAAAAACGAATATTATTCCTTCTACGGCCTTGACGAAGAAAAGCTGCAAAAGATATATGACTCGCTCCACGCCGTAGTAAACGGCCGACGAAACCGCCGCGATGGTTTTCATTATCAAAGAGTAAAAACCGCCGTCGCGGCCCGACGGAGAATAGACGGCGGAAAGCCCGCTAAGTTTCTCGACGGTCTTATAGAAATCCCCGCCGCCGAACACGTACTCGGGGCGATATTCTTCGCCGCCGAAAAATATGTCGGTGCGACGGATGCGTCCGGAAATCTTAAACTGGTAAAGCGCGACGCCCGCAAGAACCGCGGCTATTGCCATAAGCAGCGCGGCGAATGACGTCTCCACGAGCATGGGCAACCCTATGTAAAACGTGGCTCCCACACCAAGAAACACCGAGGCCGCCGCAAGGGTTATCTGAGGAATCCGCAGGGCCAATTCCGAGTCGACACGGCGTTCGACGCTTTTTGGGGCGGGTTCGCCGTCGTCTTTTACGGCGGGGCGGGCCAAAAATACGGAGTGAATCACTTTAAGAAAACTCGCAAGGGTAAGAGACGAACCGGCCATCGCGACAAACAGCGCTATGAGCACGTAACGGTTTCCCGCGAGCGTGGATGCCGTAAGTAGCCCTTGAAATATCAGCCACTTCGACACGAACCCGTTGAGCGGCGGAACGCCCGATATGGCCAGAGACGATACAAGCATAGAGCCGAAAGTCGCGGGCATCTTCGACGACAAAGAGCCCAGACGCGACATTTCCGTGGTGCCCTTGGCTTTTTCAACAACGCCTGCGCCCATAAAAAGTCCCGACTTATACACCACGTTGTTGAACATATGGAACACGCCGCCCAATATGCCTATGGGGTTGAAAGTCGCCACGCCCAGAATCATATAGCCGACCTGCGAAACGCTGTGATAGGCAAAAAGTTTTTTCAGGTCGTGCTGGGCAAGCGCTTTAAGAACCGAGATAATAAGTGTAAGAGCTCCGGCGATCATAAGCGCCGGCTGAAAAAATTCCGCGCGGTCGCGCAGGGCGGGAAGCACCCGCATTAACAGATAAATTCCCAGCGCCTTGTCTATTATCGCCGGAAATAATATGAGCGTTTCCACCGACGACGTCGAGGACGCGCGTATAATCCAGTTGTGAAACGGCATTGCGCCGGTCTTGGCCACCGCGCCGAAAACTATAAGCGCCAGAGAAATCATTGCCAGTTTGCCTTCGGGCAGACGGGCTACGGCCAAAGTGACGTCGTAAGTCCCCGACAAGCGCGCGATGAGAGCCACGCCCAGAAGCATCGCAAAATCCGACAGTCCCAGCACAATCAAAGCCCGCTGCGCCGTGGGCTCGTCGGTATCCTGAAGAACCAGATAGAGCACCGCCAGCACCGCGCCCCAGAAAACCAGCATCGTGAAAAAATCACCGGCGGCTAGCGCGCCCGAAGCGGCCGACGCGGCGAGAAGATACAGCGCCATACTTTTCTTGCCGGCGACGGCGGAGGCGTAAATGAAGAACACGAAGAATGCCGCCGACATAAGAACGCCGAATATGGCCGCAAGAGAATCTATCCGCATACTGAAACCGCCCGCTACCGGCAGCGGATGCGCCGACGGCGGAAGCCATCCGGACGCAAACTCAAAGACCGTCGGTGTGGCGGCGAATATCACGGCGGCGGCAAGAGCCAGAAATGAGGCGTAGACGGCCGTTATGCCTCGGGCTTTGCGCCACGAAGATGGCATAAGAGCCGCAGCCAGAGCCGCCACGGCGGTGACCGTCGGTATTATAAGAACGTATCCGCTCATAATATCCTTGAGAGTATTCCGGTCGGAAACTTAATCAGCAATCCGAGCGCCAGCGATATTACGCCGAAAACCGCCACGACAAAAACCATCGAGGCGGAACCTTCGCGGGCGCTCGTTGCGGCTTCGCCGGCCTCGCCGGTGAATACCTGTCTGTAGAACCTGAATATGTAATACATCGTCATTACGGCGGCGGCAAGAAGAAATACCGCCGAATAAAATCTGTGGGAATCAAGCGCGGCGGATATCACGGCATACTTGGCAAAGAATCCGACCGTAGGAGGAATGCCCGCCACCGATAGAGCGCAAATTATGAAAGACGCGTCCGTGTAAGGCATTGTTTTCTTCAATCCCCCCAGACGTCTTATGTCCTTGACGCCGAGAGTGTGCTCGACGACGCCGGCGGCAAGAAACAGTCCCGCCTTGGCAAAGGAATGAGCCATTATATATATGAAACCCGCGGCGACGGCGGTTACCGTGTTAAGCGAAAAAGCAAAGATAATGTAGGCAAGCTGCGACATAGTGGAATATGCCAGTATTCTTTTTATGTCATTCTCTTTGGCGGCGGCGGCGGCCGCTACGATGGCCGTGACCACCGATGCAATCGAGACGAAAGACGCCACGGCGGGATCAAGAGTCATAGAGGCGTTGAAAAATCTCCAGAATGCGTAGGCGCCTATCTTAACCAGCACGGCCGCGTGGAGCAGCGCGGTAACCGGAGTCGGCGCGACGCCCGCGTCGGGAAGCCACAAGTGCAGAGGCAGCTGCGCCGATTTGGAAAAAATACCCGCTATTATCAAAAGGGAAGCCGCCGTGCCTACGCGGTAATCCCTCAGAGCCGCCAGAGAAAACGTTCCGGTTGCCGCGTATATCAGCGCTATACCCGCAAGCATAGCCACGGCTCCGACGGAGGTTATCATAAACGCCTGATTGGCCGCGACAAGGTGCTTTTCCTGTCTGCGTATGCCTATGAGCCGCCAGGAACACACGGCGGTCAACTCCCAGAAAACGTAGAGCGCAACCAGATGGTCGGAAAATACGAGCCCCATCATAGAACCCACAAAAACCAGAAATAAGAAGTAGAACTCGCCGAGGTCGTCGGCGCCGGCCATATATCCGTGCGAATACAAGGCGATGAGCAAACTCACCGTTAATACCGTCAGCGCCATAAAAAACGCGAAGCCGTCGACGGCAAAAACCGCAGAGGCGCCGAGACGGGAAGCAATCGAGGAAGATACGACAAAACTTTCCGTGGAAAACAGCCGCACACCCATCGCCAAAGCGGCGGCGAGCGAAACGAAGGCGGCGGCGCTCTTCAGCGAGCGCGGAAGCGCGGCCGCAAGTATCGCGCCGGCAAAAGGAATCGCCAGCCAGAGTAGGAAAATATTACCGTTTATCATAATTTACAAATATGTCATTGCGAACTCGCCCCACTCTTGTCATTGCGAGAATCTCACAGAAATCGTCATTCCCGTGTAAACGGGAATCCAGAAATTTTTGCAACATGTTGAAATACTGGATTCCCGATAAAAGCATTCGGGAATGACAAACCAAAAAACGAGATTGCCACGGTCAAAGGCAAGCCCTTGACCTCGCAATGACAAAATAAAAATCATCGTGAGCCGTTTTCTTCAAGAATCCTGAATGTCTTTTCCTGCGACAACTTTACGAGGTCGTCGCCGTTGAAAATTTTCGTGCCGCCGCGGACGACCGACACGCGCTCGGTGCAGCAATAGCAAGGGTCTACGGCCGCAAGACACAGCGCGGCGTCTGAAATCGTCTGCTGGAGCGCGGATTTTTCGTTCGTGGGCACGTTCATAAAACTCGGAGCGCGTATCTTGTGCCTCACGGGACGGTTCGTGCCGTCGGAGCGGATGTAATGGAATACCTCGCCGCGCGGCGCCTCGTGACGGCCTATGCCTTCGCCCGGAGGAACGTTTTTAACTTCCGTCTCGACAGGTCCGGCTTCGGTTTTGAGGCGTTCGAGACATTGATTTATTATTTTGACCGACTCGTACATCTCAAGAACTCTGACGACGAGTTTGTCGAATATATCGCCGTTTTGGCATACGATAACCTTAAAGTCCACCATCCCGTAAGCCGCGTAGGGGTCGTCGCGGCGCACGTCGATGTCGACGCCGGAAGCGCGGGCAGTCGGTCCGACGGCGGAATAATTTATGATGTCCTCTTTCGTAAGAATTCCCACGCCTTTGGTGCGAAGGTGAATCGTGGGGTCGTCCATAACCGCGCCCTTGAACATATCCAGCACGGGCACAAGGCCTTTGAGCGCGCTAATAAACTCGTCTATTTTGGCCGGCGGGATGTCGCGCCTTACGCCGCCTACTTTAAACATAGCGTAATGCTGACGGTTTCCCGATATCATCTCAAGAATATCGCAGACGGTCTCGCGGTGTTTCCACGACCACATCCACACGGTGTTGTATCCCAGAAAATGTCCGGCCAGGCCCAGCCACAGAAGGTGCGAGTGAATTCTTTCGAGTTCCCCTATGACGGTGCGGATAAGTTTGGCTCTCGTCGGGACGTCGAGACCCATCGCGTCTTCGACGGTATTTACAAAAGCGAACGGATGGCTCGTGGAACATATCCCGCAGATTCTCTCGACCAGAAACACCGCCTGGTCGAAGGTTTTGGACTCGGAGAGTTTTTCTATCCCGCGATGGTTGTAACCTATCTCGATGTCGAGCTGCTTGACTATTTCGCCCTCGACGTGCAGACGGAAAAACTCCGGCTCCTCTTGCAGAGGATGATAGGGGCCTATGGGAACTACGGTTCTGAGGCAATCTTTATTTTGAGTCATTTTGGTTCTGCCTTAATGGATATTCGCCCTGCGGCCAGTCGTCGGCAAGAAGCAACCGCTTCAAATCCGGATGGCCTTTGAAATCCACGCCGAACATCTCGCAAATCTCGCGCTCTATCCATTCAAACGCTTTGGCCACCGGAGCCAGCGACGGCATTTCGGGTTTTTCCCTAGAACCGGCGAATACCCTGAGCGTTATGACGTCGCCGGTTTTATCGTCGGAAAAATGGTACAGAATCTCTATGTCGTGTCTCGTGTCTATGGCGGTTGCTATGGAAAATCTCAAGCCCAGAGAGGAGAACATATAACGCGCCATATCCTCAAGCGACGCTTTGTCTATGTCGATGTACCAGCGCCGGGCGTTCTTTTTAAACGTCTTCTTTATCAAAGACGCCTTTTGGGCCAGTATCGTATCAAGCGCTCGTTCGCTCATTTTTTTCCTTCCAAAGCGGCTATCAGTTTGGCGACGCCCGCGATCATCGCTTCCGGCTTGGGCGGACAGCCGGGGATGTAAGCGTCCACGGGGATTATTCCGTCGAGCGGGCCCACTACATTATAAGAATCGTGGAACATCCCCAGTCCGCAGGCGCAAGTTCCCACCGCCACCACGAAACACGGCTTGGCCGCGGCGTCGTAAAGTTTTTTTATCCGCGGCGCGGTCTTTCTGTTGGGAACGCCCGTAACCAGAAGAACGTCGGCGTGGCGCGGACTGCCCACGAGCTGAATGCCGAACCGCTCCAGGTCAAAACGCGGCGTGAGGCAGTCGAGTATCTCGATGTCGCAGTTATTGCACGGGCTTGTAGCCGCGTGAAAAACAAAAAGTGATTTGGTAAGGTGCTGCGGTTTCATAGTTAAAGTGGTTAGTGATTAGTGGATAGTGATTAGTGGTCTTTACTATCCACTATCCACTCGCCACTATCCACTGTCCTTGCTCAATATCCCGCCAGCGCAAGCATTACCGCGACGGCGCCGGTTCCTATTCCTATCGTCCACATAAGCTTTATCGCGTGGTCTATGCGGAAGCGCGGATTGGTATTCCTGACCAGAGTAAGCAGGAGAACAACCAGCGGATATTTTACCAAAAGCCAAAGATTTCTCGACGGGAAAAATAACGCCACGGCAAAAATCGGAAGCGCGGACAAAAGAATCGTCTTTGAGAGTTTATGAAAAGCAAGAAGCGGCCCTGAGTACTCCATATAAATGCCGCCGGCCAGTTCGGTTTCGGCCTCGGCCATATCGAAAGGAACCATACCGAGTTTGGCCATAATTACAACCAGAAAAGCCGCGAAAGCCAGTATTCCCGACGGAGAGGATATGATGGCGCCCGATTCGACCTGGCGCGCGACCATACCGGCCAGTGAAACCGACCCCGTCTTTATAATGGCCGTTATCAGCGCTAAAATAAACAGCGCTTCGTAGGCGAGCATTAATTTGATTTCGCGCGACGCACCGACCGACGACAGCGGATTTTCCGACGCCAGCGAACCGGCCACTGTCGCTATCGACGGTATCATAAGAATATAGAGCAAAAGTATTACGTCGCCGGTAAAGCCGCGCTGCAACAAAAGAGCCGAACCGATAAGGGTTGCGGCCGTTACGGAAGCGGCCAGAGCCGCCACAGGGGCGGCGACAAAAAGCCACGCCGCCTGAACGCGCGGGATGGTTATTTCCTTGGCGAAAAGTTTTCTTAAGTCGTAGTAGGGCTGAAGAAAAGGCGGCCCGACGCGATACTGCACGCGGGCGGTCACTTTTCTGTCGAACCACGACGCGAGCATTCCCAGGGCTGACGAGAAAATAAAACCCGGAAATACGATAAGAGCAAACAGCATTTCGGCCATGTTTATATACCTTGCGGTCTATTTCCTGCTTATTCCTCTACTATTCGCCAGCGGCATTAAGAAGTGGTTAGTGGCGAGTGGATAGTGGTTAGTTTTTTTCTGCTATTCACTCGCCACTATCCACTAACCACTGCTTTTCTCCCACACGACCGTTCTGACGGCCAGATAATCATTTATCACATAGAGATTTTTCATGGGGTCGTCGGCGGGCACTTCGGCCCACGACAATGCGTGTGACGGGCAAGCGCCCACGCAAAAAGGCGGTTTCTCGTCGGAAGTCCTTCCGGCGCACCAGTCGCAGCCGGATGTCTTAAACGGCAGAATCTCTTCGTAAATCACGCCGAACGGGCAGGCCATGGCGCAGGATTTGCAGGACGTGCAGAGCATCGAATGGCGTTCGAGTATGCCCGACGCGTTTCTTTCGAGCGCTTTGTTCGGGCAGGATTTTATACAGGACGCTTCCTGGCACCGGCGGCACACCAAAAACTGGCAGGCCTTGGCCATAGCGCGTTCAATGCCGTTGTTGACGGGGCTCGAGTGATAAAAATAAGAGCATCCCGCCTCGCACTTGGCGCAGGCATAGCATTTTTCGAGGTCGACAACCAGTTTTTTCATATCAACCCTTTTTCACTTCCCACTTTCTGCTTTCCACTCACGACTTGTCCAATATTATCCTTATTATATCGTGGCGGCTGACTATGCCCACAACCTTATTGTCGGTGTCCGTTATGATGACACGGCGATATTTTTTCTCGGAAATCGTAAGAGAAATCTTGTCCACTTCGGAATCCGGCGAAAAAGTGACCACATTTTTTGTCATCACGTCGGAAACCTTGGTCGAACGCGCGCTGCCGGAAAAAACAAGGTTCAAAATATCATTTTCGCTGATTATCCCCACGAGTTTGCCGCTATCATCCACGACCGGCAGACCGCTGACTCTTTTGTTGTAAAGAAGATTTACGGCGTCGTATATCGTGGCGTCGGGTTGTATCGTGGTAATGTTGGTCGACATTATGTCTTTGGCTTTAAGCATATCCATATCGCCTCCTTGTGGCCGGTCACACAAACGGGTCGCCGATGTGTTTAAGTTTGTCGTAAGTAAAAACCGGGCCGTCTTTACAGATGAAATATTCGCCTATCTGGCAATGTCCGCACTTGCCCAGACCGCAGGACATATTGGCTTCCATCGACAGATATATATCTTTAGGGTCAAAGCCCAGCGAAATCAGTTTCATCGTCGAAAACTTCATCATTACCGGCGGGCCGCAAACCACGGCCGCGGTTTTTTGCGGATCGAATTTGGCCTTGTCAAGAAGACAGGTAACCAGTCCGACCTCGCCTTCCCAATCCATATCGACGGGGCAAACGTCCACGCTTTTTAGAATCTCTAATCCCCTGGTCTTGTTCCATTCAGGGAAAAGATATTTATAGACGACGTCGCCGGGGGTCTTGGAGCCGTACGCCAGAATTATTTTTGTGAATTTGGAAACATCGGAAAGCAGGGTATAAAGCAAACTTCTCAACGGAGCCAGACCCACGCCGCCGCCGAGTATGAGAACCTCTTTGCCGTGAAAAGATTCCACGGGATACGATGTTCCGTACGGCCCTCTGATGCCGAGTTTTTCGCCGCCCTTCATAGCGTGCAGACGGTCCGTGACGAAACCGGCTTTCATTATTGTGATTTCAATTTTATCGGTTTTCAGGGGAGATGAAGAAGGCGTGAACGGCGCTTCGCCGACACCCGGCACAACCAATTCCACGAACTGTCCCGTCTTGAACGAAAACGGCTCAAGCGGTTTGATAACGAACGTTTTTATGTTGGGCGTCTCGTCGATAACACGCTCAAGCAACGCTTCGATGGGCCGGTATATATGTTTTTTCATTTTCATTTCCGCGGAATGGCGCCGGAGAGTTTCTGAAGCGATTCTCTTATGTCTATTTTGCCCGGGCAAACCTCAATGCATCTGCCGCAGCCGGAACAGGCCAAAAGCCCGAAATTCTTGGGGCGATAAACAAGTTTGCACATATAATAATTTCTTAACCGCTGATATTTCTCGCGTCGCGGGTTCGAGCCGCCGGCTACGCGTGCGTATCCGGCAGATTGGCAGGAATCCCACGTGCGCGTTTTATCCCAGAAGCCCTGCGTCTCTCCCAGAAGAAAACAATAACAACTGCCGCAGACCCAGCGACAGCCGTCGCACTCCACGCAGGTTTTGGAAATCGAGCCGTCTTTCCACAGGGTCGAGTTCTCCGAGGCGGCGACGATTTCAGAAGGTTCGCGCCAGTCAAAGCGCGAATTTTGGGCGGCGACTTTCTCGGCCACGGCGCGGCGGTTTTTTTCTTTTTCGCGCGTCTGCTGGTCGATAGCTTTCTGAAACAGGTTGGGCGACTGTCTTACGAGGTCCTCGCCGATGTTTGAGCCGCATTCCACGACGAATCCTTCGGCTATGGGCGAGAGATTGATGTCGAAGTTTTTTTCCGGCCAGGGATTAAGTCCCATTTTTACGCAAAAGCAGGTATCCTTGCAGTCGGTGCAGTCGGCGGATATCAAAAGAGTGTCGGCGCGCTTGCGCTTGTAAAAATCGTCCTCGGCGGAGCCGCCCAGAAATATGCCGTCGGAGGTGTGCAGAAGACGGATGTCGCAGGATTTGACGCCCAAAACAGCCGAGGGAAACGGCTCGGGACTGTCGAGGACTTCCGACGGAGGAAAGAAAAACATCTTGGGCGGAATAGCGGCTCGATAACGGCCTGTCACGACATGTTCCACGGTGTCGGTGGAAAATTTGGCCCATTCGTAATCCGCGGATTTTTCCTTAAGCGCGAATAAAGACCTCGCGCTCAGCACTTTAAGGAGGAATCTCGATAGGTTTTGTCTGTTTATGAAATATTGCATTCGGATGCGCGCCGTTCTTAAAGAGCTCGGCACAAAAAGGCGGCGCGGCTCGACGGGCGGGTAAAAAAAATCAAAAATTATCGCTAAACTTCGCGGAGAGTATACAAAATTTGGCGGGTCAAGCAAAATCGGGACGGGGGATTAAAAGAGAGTGAATATTAAAAACAAAAACTGTGGCGACGAATGGAAGGCGCGGCGTCGGACAATGGTAAATTCCCCCTTAACAAAGGGGGTACGGGGGTTGTAAAATCGCC
>PHAN01000015.1 GCA_002841695.1 Elusimicrobia bacterium HGW-Elusimicrobia-1
CTTACGCGCAGAACTCCGCCGCGCTTGGAACGCGCGCGTTCGACGCTTTCGTCTCGACAAGAGCGGAGAATCAGACGGTTGCGGGAGTGAAAACGTTTACGAGTACGGCGGTGTTTCAGCAGGCGGTGGCGGTGGGCCAGAACGTTATCACACAGTCGTCCATCACCACGCCATCAATATCGGTCGGCACAATCACCGCAACAGGCAAAGCTTCCGTAGGAGATATTGAGAGCGCGGCGGGGATTTATGTTGACAGGGGCAATGCTGCTGGGTGGGATAAGGTAGCTACTGATTTCACAATGGATAATACTTGGCGCGATATGAGTTTCGCGGGCATCGTTCCACTCGGCGCGAAGGCTATCTGTTTCCGTGTCCAACATGCCGGCAGTGGGGTGGGGGCTATAGCATACCTCCGAAAAAAATCAACCGCCTCCCTTTGGAATACGGGGGCATCGATAACACCGGTCATCAATGTAACTTTCTTTTCCGAAGTGATTGTCTCGTGCGATGCAGACAGAATTATTCAATACAAAATGTATGAAGATTCGGTCGATTATAGATTGTTGGTAAAAGGATGGTGGAAATAGAGATTTTTAAAATCGCAATGACTTACAAATGCCCGAAAGGCGATAGATAATTTCACACTGTTTATCTATGCGCTAAAGGAACAGCAACGACTGATTGAAACTTTGAGAAAAGAAATTAATAAATACCAAAGGTGAGTTTTATGCATCGCACAAATCCATTCAGGAAAATTTATGACAGCGAAGAGTTCAAGTCGGTGCTTAAACGCTCCGACAATCTCCGCCCTTTCCCTTTTTTAATAGACGTTGAATCCACCAATCACTGCAATTTAAGTTGTATTTTCTGCGGCCAACGGGCGATGACGAGGAAAAAAGGTTTCATGAGCGATGAGATTTTCAAAAAAATCGTGGATGAGTGCGCCGCATTCGGAACACCGATAAGATTTATCAGGTGGGGCGAGCCGTTTTTACATCCTCGGATAATTGATTTCTGCGAGTATGCCAAATCGAAGGGGCTTCCGCTTCACATAACCAACAATGGCCTTGTTATTAAAGAACATCATATGAAATCCCTGATTGCGCTACAGGTGGATTCCATTGTTTTTTCATTTCAAGGCGCGGCAAAAAAAGGTTACGAATTAATGAGAAACAATAACGGGTATGATAAATTGAAAAAGAACATACTTAAAATGGTTGAGTTGCGCGGCACGAAAGAAAAGCCGTTCATACATATTTCCTCGACGATGCTCGACGAAACAAAGGATGAGGTGGAGGCATTCACAAATCACTGGCGCGGGATGGTCGATTCCGTCGGATGCGGCAAAACAAATTTATCCCGATTGTCGGCAAGTCAAATAAAATCTTTTGAACATATAAACAAGATTGAAGTATTGAAAAGACGAGAAACCATCAGAAAAGAGCACAGACCCTGCAAGGAAATTTATCAAAAAATAAGTGTCGACTGGGATGGTAAGGTTACCTGTTGCTGCGGGGATTTTGACGGATATTTAACAGTCGGCGATATAAGAGAATCATCGCTTTACGAGGTGTGGAACAACGGAGAGTACCTTAAAATTTTCAGAAAGTTGCTGGACGACGGCAAATTTAGAAGTTTGACTTTATGCAGCAACTGCTATCACACGTACGACGAAATTTAATGTGGTTTTTTGCGTAAAAATGAAATTCAAAAAGTGCTTTTTCGTCGCCGTCTCCGCAATAATTCTCACACCCGCCCTTTACTGTGAGACGATAAGTTCTTCAACGGTAAAAATCGTCCAGCCGGTGCGCTACGGCGTATATCAAAGAAAAAAAGATAACACGGCCGATGTCCCGATTTGTATTTTAAGCAACCGAAAACCCGCACGCGTCGAAGCGAGATGGAAATACGCGGAAGTCAATGTGAAAAAGAGCACCGACACGGTTATTTTCCGCGAATGGCAACCCATATCTTTTGAATACAGGGAAGGACAAATCATCGGCTACATTACTCTTGCGGCGGGTGGGTGGTACATACTGCAAGTTCGGGCAGGGTCAAATGAAGCCGACAGCGAGATATACGAAATGGAATATATCGGTGTCGGCGATGTATTCGTTACTGCCGGTCAATCAAATGCCGCCAATTACGGCCAAACACTGCAAACGACACAAACCGGATTAGTCGTATCATTTGACGGGAAAAAATGGAGTTTGGCCGACGACCCGCAACCGATTGCCGGCGGATACCATGGGAGTATCTGGCCGATTGTCGGGGATATGCTTCAGGAGACATTGCTGGTGCCGATAGGATTCTTGAATGTGGCCGTAGGCGGAACGAGCATAAAACATTGGGACCCTGAACTTGCCTTATCTACCACCACGTTTACCTGCTATACAAGGATGCAAAAATATGTTCTTCTCCTTAAACCTTTTGGACACAAAGCGGTTTTATGGCATCAGGGGGAAGGGGACTGGCACGAATCGACATATCCATATTATTATGACGGGCTGAAAAAATTGATTCTTGCGTACAAAAAAGATTTCGCCGATGTCCCATGGATGATAGCCGTCGTGGGCAACAACGATACCCGTGTAATTTCTTATATAGGCGAGCAGGGTTCCCGACGGGCGCAAAAGGAGATAATCAAGGAAGGTTTGGCTCTAAAAGGTCCCGACACGGATATTCTCCCTCCGTATTTCCGCACGGACAAAAGAGCGGATTTCAGTTCACGTTTCGACGCCGAGGGTTTAATTGCTCACGCGCGTTTATGGTATGCATGCCTTATTTATAATTTTTACAACGAAGTAACAGTGGAGAATTACTTCCGGTGATTTTGCTTTAGAAAACCGTAACCTTCCGGGCGGGGGAAAATGCTTTCAAGCGCTTCGGATTCACGTGTTTTTCGTCTTTACCGCGCTTCCCGAGCGCGGCCTTTTTTCTAGGGCGGCCGACAATCCCCACCCTTTTATAATCCCCCCGACTGATTGAAATTCAACAAATAGAGTTACAAGGTTACAAGGTGAAAAATGATTTTACTTTATCGCCTTTTCACCTTTTTACCCTTTCACCTTCTCACCTTTTTACTTTGTTACTTTATCTAGCCCATAATCTTCGCCCCGCAATATTCAGTCGGTGGCGACAACGAGACAATAAACCTCGGCGGCGCCGGCGGACATAAGGGCGCGCGCACAGGCGTCCAGAGTCGAGCCCGTCGTCATTACATCGTCTATAAGAAGTATTTTTTTGCCCTTTGCCAATTCGATACCGCGACGCGGCACGACGAAAGCCCCCGCGACGTTCTTGCGACGTTCGGCGGCCGAAAGTTTCGCCTGCTGGGGCGTCGAATACGCGCGGCGAAGCAATGACTCTCGATAATTCAGTCCGGCCAGACGGGCAAAGCCGCGCGCGATAAGGTCGCTTTGATTATACCCTCTCTTGAAACGCCTGAACGGATGGAGCGGCACGGGCGCAACGATGTCGGGCGAAGAGATTTCGGGATAACGGCCGTATGCCTCAAAAAGCAGGCCGGCGAAAAAAGCCGCGAGGCGCTCGGCGTTTTGGTACTTGAACTTTATGATGAGTTCGCTTAGTATGCCGTCGTAAACGGCGGCGGCCCGGACGGCGGAGTAAGCCGAGGCGACATATTGCGCCCCCTTTTCCCCCAGAAAATTATCCTCCGGCACAAAGACATTATTGTAGAGTATCTCTCCCGTGGCAGAACAGCTCGGGCAGACGGCGTTTGAGTTTTTACGCGGAAAATTATCCTCAAAGCCGCCGGACAGCGCGAACGGCTTGCCGCATACGAGGCAAACACGGACGGACTCATCTATGATTTTTATCGTGGACGAACAATCGCGGCAAACGCTAATGCCTTCGTCGCCGGTCCATTTCGAGCAGGCGGCGCAGGTCACAGGAAAAACTATGTCCAGCGCCGTGCGCGCCGCGTATTTCAGTGTTTTTATCCCCTTCAAATTTCCCCCCGCCCCATGATTATAAAACCGAGATTAGGATACTATGAGATTAGGGTACAAACAAAATCCTAAAGAGCTGAAAACACTACAATTTATTGAAAAATGCCCCTAATCTCCTGATATCCTAATCTCACTCTCTAAAACTGTATCGTCAGCCGCGAATTAATGTTTATGGCGTAATAATCCTCGTACGACTGCGTCAGATTTTTATTAAGCGTAAATCCTCCGCCTACCGCAACGCGAAAGTTGGATGTGGCCTCGTAGTCGCCGGTAAAATTGAGATTATAAACGTCGGTATTGCCCTTTTCGTAATTTACCGTTGAACGGCTCTGGGCAAGGTTGAGATTCGTATTGAAAGTGAAGCGGTTCGTCAGCGGAAGCGTTCTGCCGATAAGAGGCAGTTTTATTCCCGACGCAGATACATAGTCCCAGTAAGCGGTCAATGCCGGAGTGCGCGTTATGGAATCGGCGGTAAGTTTGTCGAAACCGTCGCGGGTGTTCTGTTGCGACTCGTCGTATCGGGCGGTAAGACGCCACTTCCCGAGATTAAAACCGACCTGCACTCCGTAACTGTCGGCTATGCTGAGTTTTGTGCGGTTCTGCGAGCGCAAATCCATTTCCTGCGCGAGCGAATTGTTGTAATTGGCGCTTACACTGTAGCGCTTCAGGGCCGTCGTTCTTCCTTCAATGCCGTAATTCGACGACTCCGCAGATGTCTGCCCCAGTGTTTCGCTGTAGCGCAGGGCGGTCTTGTAACTGATGGTGGTATCGGAGGCGTATCTTTCCAGAAAAATCATTTTCTCCACGTCGGAAAGAGTAAACAGCAAGTCCGGCCAGTTAAGTGTGTAGGAGCGGCGCTCCGTGCCGGTCGTGTCGGAATATTCGTCCGAGCGGGAATAGGTAAAGTTACTGTTAAGCGTTTTCCACGGAGCCAGCCGGCCGGAAAAATATATCTGCTCCAGCGGATTCCAGCGCCCGGACACTCTCAGAGTGTCCGACTGTGTCAGCGAGCGGCGCTTATCCGCTATCGATTTCAGCGCGTCTCTTATCCAGAATCTGTCGCGCACGCTGTATGTGGAAGCGACATTATCGTAACTATCGCCGTCGGCAATGCGATAGGAAGAATTCAAAGCAAGCGACCTTGTGTGCGCAAAACCCGTAAGATCGCGCACATTGAGATTCCATGCGGCTTCGGCCGCGCCGCTGCGGGTAACGGCCTTGGTCTCGGCCGGATAACTTACCGGCGGGACAGTCGAGTAGATGAGATTGTAGTTTTCGTTAACACTCAAAGAATAGGAAAAACTCGGCTGAAAGAAATTGGCAAGACGCATCGTGGCGCCCAGAGAACCGGTCTGCGCTTGCGATTTGAGATACCTTTGCGACACGCCGTCGCGCAAAAAATAACCTTTTTTTTCCTCGCTGACATCGCCCTGCGAAAAACTCGGGTTAACGCTCAAAAAACCGCCGAACTGATACGGCGCCGAAGCGTTCCACGACCGCGATTCTTCAAGCGACAGGTAATCTTTAATCTCCAGATATTCCTCGTATTTAATAACGCGCTGCCACGGACGAAAATACGAATATCCCACGGAATATCCGCCGCTTACCGACGTAGGCAGGATAAATAATTTCGGCGGAGTGTACGAGGCGTTGGTCGCTATTGTTTCCTTGTCTTCGATGCGCTCTATTTGGTGCGTATCGGTTATGGCGCGGGTATATTTGCCGGCCACCGTGGGAAAGCGGCGTATGGAAATTGAAGTGTCGGCGGAGCCGGAAAGCCCTGTCACGCGGCCCTCTTCCAGCACGGAAACCAATCCCTCCTTGGTATCTATGACCGAAGGCGTAACCGTCACCGTCTTTGCAAAAGACGTGTTTAGCGGCATATTTATCCAATTCAGATGACGGGGTTTGAAAAGCCAGAACTGCGGCATATTGAAATAGGCGCTTTCTTCGAGACGATCCTGATTGGCGAGGCCGCCCGTAAATGTCTCGAAATTACGATCGACCCATTTTTGTCGGCCGCCCAGATTCGCCCAGCCGGGGATTCCGAGATCTGCGTTATACCGGTAGGCAATACCCCCTTTTTTATAAGTATCCTCGACGTAAATCTCGTTGATCCATATCTCGCCCGCCGCGACGCCGGCGCTTCTTAATCCTGTCTTAAGTTGCGATATGTTGTTCAGAGCCGGAGAGCCGACTACTCTCACTGCCGAGCCCGGTTCCAAACTCTCCCATACGTCAGGTTTACCATCGCGGTTTTTGTCGGCCTGTTCTATCGTTAGGACTTTCCATCCTGTCCACTCGACCGGTATAGAAAACTCGAAATAATTGGCTTCATTGCCGGCTTGTAAGAAAAAATTGCCGCGCGATATAGCAGCAGGCTCGGAAGATGCGTATACGAAAAATCTCAAACGTCTGTACTGCGATAAATCATACGGCGTGACCCATGCCAGACGGGCAGCCACAGAGCCGTCCTGAATGTCGTATTTAAGTGAAAGCGCCTGCTCTTTCTTGTACCGGCGGACAGTATCGGCAAGATCATAAAGCTCCTCGTATATCGGGTTACGCGTAAGCGGCTTATAGGTCGGGTCTTCTTCGTTGTTGACGGCCGCTATGGTAAGCGTGCTGCCTGCCGCGACATAGGCGCTTTCCCATCTTTGTCCGACGAAAGAAATCTGCGCAATCTTGACGGAACCCTTCTTGTTGCCGCGTACACTTACGCGCGCGTGTTTTACGGTCTCCCACCTGGCGCGGTCGACTTCCTGAATGTTAAGAGGAATGCGCTTGAATCTCCATCCCGTCCAGTCCAGCGTAAGTTCTCCGTTGTCGGGCGACTGCCACACGGGATTATCCAGTGTATTGAGATAGCCGTTGCCGTCGAGATCTTCCGTGTCGAGAAGACCGTTGCCCGCGCCGATTACGGTCGCGGCGCCGTCGGGGTTGACAAAAGTTATGCCGGTGTCCTCGCCTTGATTGAGTATGCCGTCGCCGTTTCGGTCTTCTGTGTCGAGCGCGCCGTCGCCGTCGATATCCTCATTGAGCGTGCCCAGAGAGATCTGCATTTTGGCGCCAGAGCCGTCGCCGTACACCCATGTCTCCATATAAAGTTTCCGCGAAAAATCCAGACCGGCCCGCGACAAACTCTGATGAATGGCCACCTCCGAGGAACGAACGTTGTCATAATTGACGACAAGAACCTGCCTTTTTTCTATGACCGATTCGTCCACGGCCGGATTTATATCGCGCAGATACATTTCTTCGTTGCTCCACTTTATATCGTCGGCAAAATACCCGAAAGGCGTGTAGCCGCGGCGCCAGGGGTCGCGAAACATTGTAACATTGTCTTCCTGCTTTATGCCCTCCATGGATTCAACTATGGCCTTGCCTATGGTATTGGGATTTCTGCGGCTCTGCGCAATTTCGCCGCCGAGGCCGAGCGTCCAGCCGAGATATGGAATCTTGATGTCGGTTATTCGGCTGTCGACTTCCAAAACATCCAGGGACGACGGCGGGTTTTTTACGTCGGGCAAGGCCTGAGCCGACGCGGAAAATTCATAGAGATACGACGAGCCGACGAAAATGTTCGGAGTCAGGGCGATCTCGCCGCGCAATCCCATTATAGTGGACCCCGTGGTGATGCCGAAAGGCGCGTAGTCGTAGGAAATTTCTATTACGGAATCCCCCGTGATTTTGTCCTCGTTATGAAAAGTTATGAATCCCGAATCGTAGTCGATGAAATAATCGCCGTCGCGCGAAAGAGTTTTGCCGTCGAGCACAACGCGCTCCGACTGAGGCACTATGCCGGTACGCAGCTGGAAGGTTTTGAAACGATAACGGTATTCCACGAATATTCTGTAGGAACTCGTCGGCGAGGCGCGGTATGCCTCCGGCAGAAAAGGCGTGGCGCTGTTCTTAAAGTAAATGAATCCCTGCTCGAAATCCACTTCGATATCTTCGGGATATTTGGGCGCCGGCCCGCCCCCCACGGTCTGCGCGTCGGCGCGGTTGAGGTCCTGAATCTTGAGCACAAAATTGCCCCTGCCGTCGTCCCTGACTATTCTGTTGCGGCCTATGGAATAGTAGTTTTTCCGCTCGGTAGTGTCGGCGTTGGCTTCGTCCTTTATTACTTTCGGGATGCCGGTATAAAATCCGGTATCGCGCAAATATCCGCCGGTTTCGGCCTCGTAATCGACCGCTATGACGTAGTTGGTTAAAATGGTTTTTCTGAAATAAACTACGCCGCGGTCGTAGTCCACGGAATAGTCCTGCCCGGGAACCAGCAAATCGAAATTGCCGAAAGTCGTCGCGCCGGGCGCGAGCGTCCGCGGGATTTCCACGGTAATGGAACTGGTGTTAATATTGTTATTGGCGGGGATTTTATCGTCGAGATATATCTTTTCGCTGCCGCGCTTTATCCTGTCGGCGCCGAAGGCCATCCGGTAATAGCGGTAGCGTATGTAGGCGGTATCGTTTATCTCTTTTCTTTCGAGAGCCGCGTTGCCGATGAAACGTTTTATCTCGGATTGTCCCTTGGTCTTGGAGCCGAATCCGATGAAACGCATATTGCGGTATTTCGCGTCGACCTTGGCGCCGAAAAGCTGCCTGGAATACCCCACGAATTCCGTCTGAGGCAGAGAAACCGTTATGTCGCCGAAAGCCGCTTCCTGCACAACCTCGTCGGGGTCGCCCTTGTAAACCACGGATATGTCGCGCTTCTCGGCCGTAGTGTCGTCAAAGTCGATATTTACGTTTATCTTGCGCCCGACGCGGCCTTTTATTCTGACCTGTAACTCCTGTGTCATCGTCAGATCGGTGCGGGAAGCCCGGATGTTTTTCGCTTCTGCTTCCGCGGGATTGAGATACTGCGTAACTTTCAAGTCGAGGGCTATAAGCTTTCTTCCGGATATTGCGATGGCCGATTCGTACGGCAGATCCACGGCAAGTCCCGGCGGCTGCGCCGCCTCAACCACGGCCGACGGCGCACGGGTAGACACACCCATATCGGAATACCGGTCGCCGTATTCCACGCGGCGGCGCATTTCGTTCCACAAACGCTGATTATACCTGAACGGCGCTCCGCCGTCGTCGGCAAGTTGACCGGACTGTGACGACTGTTCGACGACGGATGTTTCCAGCGCCTGCGCGGAAACCGCGCTAAAAAATATAAAAAGCGCGGCTGTCGTAAAAAGATAATGGGGGTTTTTACCGAATATCACCTCGACCTGTTCCTTGTCCCCTGTCGCCTATTGATCGTTTTTAAGAAGGTATTTTAAAAAACAGCCACGCGCCGGCCGCGCCGAAAATTATGTTGCCCAGCCACGCGGCCATAAAAGGCGACAAAATGGCGTTCTCGCCCAACGATTGCCCCAGCGCGCTCACGCCGTAGTAAAGAAATGCCATGACAAGCGCTATGACAAAACCGAATACTTTTCCGTGACGGGCCGACACGGTGGCGGCAAAGTAAACCCCTATAAAAAGCACCACGAAATTACTCATTGAAGAAGCTATCCTGTAATGAAAAGCCACGGCTTCGCGGCGGGCGGGAAGACCCAGTTTTTGAAGCAACCGCAGGTTCCTTAGATGCTCGGAAAACGTCATTTCTTCCGGATGGGCGGCGCCAAAAATAAAGTCATCGGGCGAAACGCTCATATCCTTGAAATATTCGCGGAACGACCTCTCGGCCACGGGAAGGTCGTCGACGAAATCACGCTCCACGCCGTCGATAAACTTCCATTTTTCTTTTGTCCATTCTATACGCCGCGCCACAACCTGTCGTCGCAAACGAAACATTTCGTCATACTCGTAATAAATGGCGTCGCCTATGTAACCTCCGTCGACGTTCAGAACCGCGGCCTGCAGCTTTCCGGCGGGCGGCACGCTCATGCTGACGGCCCAGCGCACCCCCGCCTCGCGAGGCGGCAAGCCCATTATGCCGGTGCGTTTTATCTCGTAACCCTTAGACACCAGCGTCGGGACGATGAAAAATACCGCCGTAAAAACCGCCAGAGACAGGAGTAATCCGGCGGCAAAAAAAGGCACAAACGACCTGCGGATGTCGTAACCGGCCGCTTTCACGGCCGTCAATTCTCCCGAGCGCGCCATCTGCCCGAAGGAAAAAAGCGTCGCTACCAGCGCCGCTATGGGCAGCAACTGAAACGCCTTGTGAATATTGGTAAACGCAAGATAACCTATTATGGCCGACGCCGAGGCCTTGCGTTCCAGAAATATACCCAAATCTCTGAAAAAATCCGATATTACGGAAAGACCCGCGAACACGGCTATGAGAAACAAAAACGGCCGGGCGAACTCTCTGAAAATGTGCTTTGTGAATATTTTCATAATACTTTGTCATTGCGAGCCACCCGCAGGGTGGCGCGGCAATCTCATTTTTTGGTTTGTCATTCCCGAATGCCTGCCCTCGAATGCAGCGGAGCAGCACTGCGGCAAAGCCGCGTGTGTCTTTATCGGGGGTTGTTATCGGGAATCCAGTATTTCAATAATGTTGCAAAAAATTCTGGATTCCCGTTTGCACGGGAATGACAACTTTTGTAGTGTCCATCGCAATGACGGCCAAGGTGACTTTTTCAACAATCTTATTATGTGAAACCGCGTTCCGGTCTATCCTATTATCTTTTAAACGCCTCTCGCCACAGAAAAAAAGATGCCAGTGCGGCGGCAAAATTAGGCAAAGCCAGAGCAACAGCCGACGGAACCCCGCCGCTTTCGGACATATTAATGCCTATGGCAAGAAAAATATAATAGAGGAAAACAACTGCCAGAGAAAACGCAAAACCGGCGGCCTTGGCGCCCTTTCCGGCAAGAAGCCCAACCGGAACGCCTATAAGCGCGAAGAAAAACGGCGACAACCCTATGGCAATTCTTAAGTTCAGTTCGGTATTAAGCGCCGGGATGGATGTCGCGCGGTCGCAAGAGGCCAAGCCGGCCGCTTCAAGACGCTTTATCTCGGAACGCAGTTCCGAAGCGGTATATTCCCTCAAACTTCGGGACTTCACGGCTCCGCCTTCCATGGGAATTACCACGTTGTATCCGGCAAACAGCAGCGATGTCGACTCCGATGGAGCTTTGGGATCGGCCTTTTGAAACGCTCCCGAGAACATCCTAAAAATAACTTTATCTCCGGTGAAAACAGCCGTGGCGCTTGACGCGTAAATAAGCGCCGACGGCTCCAGCGTACCCTCGGTAAAACGGTAAATGCTTACCTTAAGAAGGACTCCGTCTGAGGTTCTGTCCTCGAAATAAATTCTGTTGGAACCTATGATGGCCACTGTCTTTTTTTCAAGACGCAGGGCGGGCGCGCGGCGGACTATTTCAAAATAATTTTTGCTGAAACTCTCGTATGTTTTGGGCGCAAGATTAAGATTGTAGAACACCAGCGCGGCGGCAAGCGCGGCGGCCAAAATCACGGGCGGCGCCATATAGTCGATATGCTTTATGCCGGCCGTCCGCACGGCGGTAATTTCGTTGTCGGAAGAAAGCCGCCCGTAGGAGAGTATCGCGCCGAAAAGAACCGATATCGGCACGCTCAAAGACAACACATTCGGCAGCATAAGCGCAAAAAGCGCCGCGGCATTGGCAACCGGCACTCCCTTGGACACAACCATATTCACTATCTGGAATATCTGATCCAGCAGCAAAATAAAGGTAAAAACCGCCAGGCCGAAACCCAGCGAGGAAAGAAATTCCGCCAGAATGTAACGCTTAAGAATTTTCATTTTTCCGTCGTCGCAAAGGAGTAGATTATACTAAAATGGTTTGATTGACAAAAAACCGAGAGTTTTATATAATTCACCGGCCGGCACAGTCGAAAAAAAGCCCGCTGTTCATTCATCAAAGGAGCCATCCGCAATGCCAGAACTCAGACGCGACCCCGTAATCGGCAGGTGGGTCATAATATCTTCAGAACGATCCAGAAGGCCGACTGATTTTCCCAAGGAAAGCGGAAATCACGTAGGCAAAGATTGTCCGTTCTGCGCCGGCAACGAAAAACTCACCCCGCCGGAAGTTCTTGCCTACCGCGAACCCGGAACGCGAAAAGATGCCGACGGATGGTGGGTTCGCGTGGTGCCCAATAAATATCCGGCGCTCGCCGTGGAAGGAACCCTCAACCGCGCCGGCGAGGGTATGTACGACATGATGAACGGCATAGGGGCCCACGAGGTCATAATAGAGTCGCCGTCCCACACCAAAGAACTGCACGAACTCGACGACAAACAGGTAGAGGACATCATCTGGGTCTTCCGCGACAGAATTCTGGACTTACGAAAAGATTCCAGATTCGACTACATCCTTATTTTTAAAAATCGCGGGTCGGCGGCGGGCGCCACATTGTCGCACCCGCACGCGCAGCTTATAGCCACTCCCATTGTGCCCAAGAGAGTGCGCGAGGAAGTCAACGGGGCAAAATCGTATTACGACTACAAGGAACGCTGCGTATTTTGCGACATCATCAAGCAGGAACTCGCGGAAAACCGCAGGGTCGTAGCGGAGAATTCCGACTTTGTGGCCATAACGCCGTTTGCATCCAGATTTCCCTTTGAAATATGGATACTGCCCAAAAAGCACGACTCGGATTTCGAGGACATACAGAAGCACGAAACCACGAGTTTGGCCTCGATGATGAAAAACTGTCTCGGGCGGCTTAACAAAGTGCTTGATAATCCTCCCTACAACTACATAATACACAACGCGCCGCTGAAAGAACCTCGCCTGGCGCACTACCACTGGCACATCGAGATAATGCCCGCGATAACTAAGGCCGCGGGATTCGAGCGCGGCACGGGATTTTACATCAACCCCACCGCCCCCGAGGAAGCCGCGAAGTTTTTAAGAGAAGCCGAGTAGATTCGAGTAAGTAAAATGCTGACAAAAAAAACATCGGGAACTTTCTGCCATCTCGGACTGGGTGCAAGTCGCAAACGGGTGTAAGCCACTTCCAAATATACCTGAGTTAGAATTTCAAACAGAAAAACCGTTCTATTGTAGAAGAACAAAAAAGAGGTAGCATGTATAAAGTTTTTATGTTGTTTTCGTTGCTTGTTTTCTCTGGCTGTGCCACTACATTGACAATGAGCCCTGTAGAACATAGGCCATCTGTGCTTATCAGAAATCCGACGAAGGTCAGTTATTACATACATCCTGATATTCATCAACTTCAAGCAAAGCGTGACACCGTCGTGGAAAAGACTACGGTGGTGATCGGGAAACCACTTTCAAAATCTATCAAAGATATGATGGACGGGATATTTTATCAGCCAAAAGAATTGGAGCAAGCCACAGGCGATGGTATCGTGATAGTGTTTAAGTTGGGTGAACTGCATTTTTCGGAAGATGGAAGTGATTTTAGATACAAGAGTTCGATGATTGTTCAAGTGTTTAATAATAAAGTACTGAAGGAAGATAGGAAGTTTTATGGGGATAGCGACAGCCACCACGGATTGCCGCATCATGATAGTCATGCGAGAATTAAGGGAGCGTGCTATCGGGCATGGAACGATGTTATTGAGAAAGTTGGTGAGTTTTTTATGACCTACAAACCATGAATTAAACTCTGACAAAAAGGGTTCTATCGAAATGGACTACTTCAATAATAAAGTTGGCCGCGACATCGGCAATCGCCTAAAAGAGAATGGCATCTCGGGCGATGATGCTTATGCGGAAGAGGTCTTAAAAAACAAGGACAAACTGATAACTTTGAAATGAAGCGACTTGAGACGGCTTTAAATATTATTCTATCTTTCATGGCTGGATTGTTTTTCGGATCTTTTGCGGCCGGAATTATAGCGCTGACAGTATTTAAATATCCATTTTTAACGGACTATTTTACCAACACAACCTTTAATCTCGCTTTATTAGCCGCCATACTATCCGGCGGGACCGTTGGAATTTACATGGAGTTTAAAAAAAGCACAAACAAAGTGATAAGATTTTTTCAGGGCAGCGTCATTAAAAAAACTGCATTATTGTTGGCGGCATATTTTTTCATCCGATTTGTCCTAATGTTGGATAGCGCCGTTGACCTTCCCCCCGAAAACTGGACCGGTTGAAAGTTAAGTCCGAAAGAGGTATAAAAAGCGCAAGGAGGCCGAATTATGCGCATCGGACGTTACCCAACCGAACAGATCATCGGGATACTCAAAGAGGCCGAAGCCGGACGCGACCGCAAGGAATTATGCCGGCACTACGGCATAAGCGAAACGACGCTTTACAAGTGGAAAGCGAAGTTCGGCGGCATGAATGTCTCCGAGGCCAAGCGACTCAAAGAACTCGAAGACGAAAACCGGCGGCTCAAGCAACTCGTCGCCGAAGAGGCGCTCGACATCCGCGTCTTAAAGGAACTGCTCTCAAAAAAATTCTAAGGCCCAAAGCCAAAAAAGAAGCCGCGCGTCACGCTAAACACTTTGGGCCGCTAAGTCAAAGAAAAGCGGCTTCGCTCGTCGGACTTAATCGTTCCACGCTGTATTACAAGCCCCTCGGCGCGCGGAACGACGAAGCATTGCGAAGACGTCTCAAAGAACTTGCCGACAAACACAAACGCTGGGGCTGCCCGATGCTTCATTATGTTCTCCGCCGCGAGGGTTACGTCGTTAATCACAAGCGCACGGAACGGATTTACAAAGAAGAAAACCTCGGGATAAAAAGACGTAAAAGAAAACGGCATCTGCCGTCGGATTTAAGAAAAAATATGCCCGCGCCGACTCAACCCAACGAACTCTGGGCTATGGATTTCATAATGGATCGGCTCCAGGACGGACGGCGGCTCAAAATATTCACGCTTATCGACGAGTTTAACAAGCGTTGTCTTGCCATGGAAATAGACACTTCAATCTCGGGTGTTCGCGTCGCGCGTGCGCTTGAAGAAGCCGCGGCCCGCGAAGGCGCATATCCCAAGGCGCTTCGCTCCGACAACGGCCCGGAATTTACGTCCAAGGCGCTTTTCAACTGGGCAGACAAACATAACGTTGACCCTGTTTTCATCGAACCGGGTAAGCCCACGCAAAACGCTTTCGCCGAAAGTTTTCACGGCCGTTTCCGCGAAGAATGCCTCAACGAAAACTGGTTCGTCACGCTGGATGAGGCCAGGCGAATCTGTCGGGATTGGCGCGATATGTACAACTCTTTCAGGCCGCATACGTCGCTGGGCCGGCTCACGCCGGACGAGTTCACCGAAAAATATTATGCCGCCGCCGCTTGCATGACGCCGGCTGATTTCAAAGAACAATTGTCGTCGGACTTTAAACTTTTGACTGGTACATAAGACGGGGGAAGGTCACCGTGCATAAGCACATTTATGGAAAGTACGAATTGTTCGCCGACGAAATCGCAAAAACGGTTTCCGATGGTATTTCATCGGGTAATCCGACGCCGGAAATCGACAATCGCTTGAAGATAGATTATGTTCTTGTTACGGAGGCGTATTCGCTTACCGAAGAAAACCTGCTAAAAACGGGAAAGATAAGCAAGAAACTGGCAAAGTCAATGGCTCAAAGAAACGCTAGCACCGAGGGAACGTATTTACATATAGCAAAAAACGATAAGGTTATGGCGGTCGCCGTATTAAAACCGCGTATTGACGTCGAGAATCGTTTCCACCTCGCGCAAGCGGGCAGTAAAATCAGATTTTATGTCCGGCGCGAAATAAAAAAAGATAAACTTGGGAAAAGATTCGAAGAATTTGTTATATATGCGGTGGAGTGATACCATTTTTTTACATCAACCCCACCGCCCCCGAAGAAGCCGCGAAGTTTTTAAGAGAAGCCGAATGAATACGAGTAAATAAAAAAATCCCCGCCGCAGGTCGCGACGGCGTGCGGAATAGCGAGAAAATCATGCCTCCAAAAAAATCACTTGTAGTATCGGTATGGCCCCAAATCTCCGGCGGCGAATGCCCCGTTAAAACCGAAGTCGGACAGAATTTCGAGGTCACGGCCTTTGCCGACCCGCTCGCAGCGGAAGCGCTTCTGAAGGTGAAGCCCGCCGGAGCATCATCCTGGCAAAAAATCCCGATGTCCCTTTGCTCCAACGGCAAATGGCGCGGCGCGACGGTCTTTGAGGCGACCGGCTATTACGACTATACCGTGGAAGCGACAACAAAATCGGGGGCGTCGGCGCCTTACGGCAGAAAACTTCGCGTGATGGTCGAGCAGTCCCTGGCGCGCTTCTCGGCGTGGTACGAGATATTCCCACGCTCGCAGGGCGACATCGCCGGACGCTCCGGCACTTTCCGCGACGTCATAAAGCGTCTCGACTACATAAAAGACCTTGGATTCGACGTTCTCTATATGGCGCCGATTCATCCGATAGGATTTACAAAAAGAAAAGGAATAAATAACTCGCTGACAGCCGGGCCCGGAGATCCGGGCAGCTGCTGGGCCATCGGCTCGGAAGCCGGCGGACACAAATCGGTGCACCCCGACCTGGGCACCATCGACGATTTTCGGGCGCTGGTGGAAGTCGCCGCAAAAAAAGGTCTGGCCGTGGCTCTGGACATCGGCCTTCAGTGTTCACCCGACCACCCATACGTAAAAGAGCATCCGGAATGGTTTTATCACGAAGCCGACGGAACCATCAAATGCGCGGAAAATCCGCCTAAAAAATACGAAGACGTTTATCCCCTCAACTTCTATCCCGCCGAAGGACGCAAGGAGATGTGGGATGAGATGAAAAGCATATTCGAATTCTGGGCGGAGCAAGGCGTAAAACTGTTCCGGATAGACAACCCCCACACAAAACCCGCCGAGTTCTGGCAGTGGGCCATAGCCGAAGTAAAAAAGAAAGAGCCGGACGCGGTTTTTCTCTCGGAGGCCTTTACGAATTACGAAAAACTCGAGGAACTCGCCGCCGTGGGATTTTCGCAGTCGTACGGATATTTCACCTGGCGCAACGGCAAAAACGAGCTCATCGAATATATGCTCAAACTGACTCAAAGCCACCTCAAAAATTTTCTGAGGATGAACCTTTTCGTGAACACTCCCGACATTCTTCCGACGATACTGCAAACCGGCGGACGGCAGGCGTTTATGTCCAGGATAGCGCTTGCGACAACGCTGTCTTCATGTTACGGAATGTACAACGGATACGAACTCTGCGAAAACGAGGCCGTCAACGGCAAAGAAGATTACTGGCGCTCGGAAAAATACGAATACAAGCCGCGCGACTGGGACGCGCCCGGCAATATCAAAGATTACATCAAACTCCTCAATAAGATACGCCGCCTGAATCCGGCGCTCCGGCAATACGACAACCTGCGCTTCGCCAATTCGACAAACGACCATATAATCGCCTACTATAAGGTATCTCCCGACGGTAAAAACCGGATTTTCGCGGCGGTCAATCTCGACCCGCACCAATCGCAGGATTCGCGCGTTACGGTGCCGCTTGAAGATTTCGGCATATCCACGGACGAGGATTACATCGCCGAAGATCTGCTCTCCGGTCGAAAATACATATGGCGCGACAGGGAAAATTACGTGCGGCTGGACCCGTATAAAAACCCCGCGGCGATATTCAGGATAACTCCGACCACGACGGGCGGCAAATCCGTCGGCAAAAAAATCAAACCCGCGAAAAATTCAGCGGCCGCGGAATCTGAAAAAACCGCGCGAGAACACGCCGTAATATTTTTTGAACTCAGAAAAAAAGTTCTGGAGCGCAACGACCCTTACGCGCGAAGGGAACTGTCGGGATTTTACTCCGAACACATAGCGCCCCGCACATACGCCGGCGAAACCTTCGACGAAACTTATACCGAGGCCATAAACCGGTCTGCAAAGCGCGAAGGTTTCAGATCCATCGCGCACGCCAACGCCGCCACGCCGGGACATTGAAAGAGAATTAAAGCATGCCACTGCATAAAATTACTGCTGATTGCAAAAAAAAGTTGACGAACTATTTAGTATTTATGAAAAATTTATAGATGAATTGCGCGGATTGGTTGTCTATAAGAGTCATAAGATGCGAAAAGGCACATTAGAGAAGTTTCTTAACCTTGAATTAGTTCTTGAAAGTCAGGGATATAAAGCACGCATAACCTCAACTACTACCGGCAATCACCAAAACCCTGCCCATAAAGAGGGTGATGCGGTGGACTTTAAGGTTTATAAAGGTGGTAAAGAAATATCGCCTTCAGACAGCTTTCATATAGAAGAAGTTTGTAAAAAAATGGGTTGGGCTGTGTATTAATGAGTATGTCAAGGATAGTAAATATAAAACCGGCCCGCATATACACATAACTAATCCTTGTAAAAACAAGTAAGGGGGGGGATGATGGGGAAAGGAATTTGCCGGGTTGTTATTTTAGCGGCTGTACTTCTTGTGCCGCCATTATTATTGGTGTGCGATGATTATCTTTATTGTCAAGAAAAATCCGCAGTTCGCGCTTGCACAAGAAGAATATATCCTGTTGATGAAGGACGGAACAATCCTGATTTCCAAACTTTCCGGGATGAACTTATACAGGCGTGCCGACGGAAAGATTTGAAATTTTTGTTGAAGCATACCGACGAAAATATTTCATTTAGTTTTGGATCTCCGAATACGGGCATAGATTATTTTGTTAAAGAATGGAATCTGGATAAAACCCCCGGGAAGTCGTTAATATGGGAAGAGATGGAAAGCATCCTTAAAATGGGCGGGGTTTTTGAGGGCGATGGATCTTTTGCTGCGCCATATGCATTTGCGAAATTTCCCAAGGATGTTGATGCGTTTGAATCTGTGGTATGTATCGGCAGTAATGTTTTTTTGCGCGCGGCATCTTCAGTCGTCAGCCCCGTAATAAAAAAACTTTGTTATGATATAGTCGCTTTCGCCGACGATAAAAATGGAAAGTATGATTACTGGCGGATTAAGGGAAAAACGGGTTGGCTGAAAGTTAAAACCCATGAGGGTGAAGAAGGTTATGTGTCAAATAAATACATCAGAAGCCCGATTGATTACAGGGTGTCATTTCGCAAGAAAAGCGGCGTATGGAAAATGACGGATTTCATCTCGGGGGATTGATTATCGAGTTACGCATAAATAATGGAACACCGGATGCGCCGGCTGTTTTTGAGCTGCGACTTCGTCGCTCGTCGCTTGCGTGTCGCAAAGGTATACCAAATGTATTTTTTGCCGGCTCTTGCTCAAAAAGGATGGTAGAATGAAAGTCACATTTATCACAAAGGAATATCCGCCTTACGTCTACGGCGGCGCAGGAGTGCACGTCAAATATCTCGCGCAGGAGCTTTCAAAGATAATGGACGTCGAAGTCCGCGCCTTCGGCGACCAGAACTCCGTCGAGAAAACACTCGCCGCGCGCGGCTTCCCCGAGTGGGACATCTTAAAAAAATCAAAAACCGGCCTGCATTCGTCGGTGCTATCCACGCTCTCAGGGGATCTGGCCATCGCCGACGAACCCGTGACTTCCGACGTGGTGCATACCCACACTTGGTATTCGTCGTTCGCGGGCTATCTCATAAAAACTCTCTATAAAATTCCGCTAGTCGTAACCTGTCACTCGCTGGAGCCGCTAAGGCCGTGGAAGACCGACCAGATAGGCCGCGGCTACGACATATCGCTGTGGGTGGAAAAACTCGCGGTGGAGTCGGCCGACGCCGTGATAGCCGTTTCGCAAGAGATGAAGGAAGATATTCTCAAACTCTTTCCGCGCGTAAAGCCGTCGCGTGTGCGCGTCGTTCATAACGGCGTAGATCTGAATAAATGGCGGCCGCGAAAGGAACGCAACGCACAGAAAAAATACGGGCTCCCCGATAAATACGCTCTCTTTTTCGGCAGAACCACCAAGCAAAAAGGCATCGACGTTCTCATAGACGCGGCGGATATGATAGACCCTTCGGCAAAAATCGTCATTTGCACGGCGGGCGCCGACACCAAAGAATATCTGGCCGAAATAGAGGCGCGAGCCAAAAGCAAGCCGAACATAATCTTCATCAACGAGATGATAGACGAGGACGACTGCGTGGAGATTTACTCGGGCGCGTCGGTCTTTGTGTGTCCGTCGGTGTACGAGCCGTTCGGAATAATAAATCTGGAAGCGATGGCCTGCAAAGTCCCGGTGGTGGCCTCCCGCGTGGGCGGCATAAAGGAGATAGTCGTCGACGGCAAAACGGGCTTTTTCATAGAACCCGGACGGCCGAAAGAACTGGCCGAAAAAGTCAACCGTCTGCTTAAAGACAAGGCGACGGCCCGCGAATTCGGCGAAGCGGGACGCCTTCGCGTAGAAGAAAAATTCGGCTGGCCGGCTATCGCCGCGCAGACAAAAAAACTTTACGAGGACATAATCAAAAAGTAAAACATGTACAACCCCGCGGACATCGAGCCCAAACACCAAAAAATCTGGCGCGACAAAAAAGCGTTCGCCTTTAACCCCGCGTCGAAAAAACCCAAATATTACATACTCGTGATGTTTCCCTATCCTTCCGGCCGCATCCATATAGGACACGTCAGAAATTATGTCATAGGCGACGTCTTCGCGCGTTATTTCCGTCTCAAAGGTTACGAAGTTTTTCACCCAATCGGATGGGACTCGTTCGGACTGCCCGCGGAAAACGCCGCCATAAAAAATAAGATACCTCCCGGCAAATGGACGGAATCCAATATCGGGCATATGAAATCGCAGCTGTCCCGTCTGGGAATTTCCTACGACTGGAATTCCGAACTGGCCACATCAAGAAGCGAATATTACAGATGGAACCAGTGGTTTTTCCTCAAAATGCTCGAGCGCGGACTCGCGTACAGAAAAAAATCCGCCGTGAACTGGTGCCCGAAATGCGCCACCGTGCTGGCGAACGAACAGGTCGTGTCCGGCGAATGCTGGCGATGTTCTTCCGTCGTGGAAACAAAAGAACTCGAACAGTGGTTCATAAGAATAACCGATTACGCCGGGGAATTACTCGAAGGACACCGGCTTCTTGAAAAGAACTGGCCCGACGAAGTGCTTGCGATGCAAAAGAACTGGCTGGGCCGGTCGGAAGGCGCGGAAGTGGATTTTACCGTGGAGGCAACAGGCGAGGCGTTAAGGATTTTTACCACGCGCCCCGACACGCTCTTCGGCGCCACATTTATGGTAATAGCGCCCGCGCATCCGCTGTCCGCCAAAATAGCCGGGACGAATAAAGATATCGCGGAATATATCTCGACCCACACGCGGACAACGACCCGCGAACAGTCGGCGACTACGGGAAAAACGGGCGTTTTTTCCGGCTTGTACGCCGTAAACCCCGCAAACGGAAAAAAACTGCCCGTGTGGATTTCCGACTACGTCACCATGGACTACGGCACGGGCGCAATAATGTGCGTGCCCGCGCATGACCAGAGGGATTTTGACTTCGCTAAAAAATTCGCCCTTCAAATCATCCCCGTGATAAAACCCAAAGACAAACCCCTGCCCGAAACTCTCGACGCCGCATACGAAGCCGAGGGCGCAATGATAAACTCCGGCAAATACGACGGCGCGGATAACGTCGAGTGCGCCCGTCTTATAACCGAGGAACTGGGCAAGAAAAATCTGGCCAAGGCCGTTGTCCACTGGCGACTCAAGGACTGGCTCATATCCAGACAGCGGTATTGGGGAACGCCCATTCCCGTGGTCTATTGCCCGGAATGCGGCATAAAAGGCGTAAGAGAAGAGGACTTGCCCGTAAAACTGCCCGACGACGCGGCCATAACGGGATCGGGCGAATCGCCGCTGGCTTCGCACAAGAGTTTTACCGACGTCAAATGTCCCGGATGCGGCGGACCCGCGAAACGTGAAACGGATACCATGGACACTTTCGTGGATTCTTCGTGGTACTACGCCAGATATTGCGACCCTAAAAACGCCGCGGAGCCGTTTACAAAATCCGCCGCGGCGCGGCTGCTGCCGGTAGACCAGTACGTGGGCGGCATTGAGCACGCCTGTATGCATCTTATATATTCGCGCTTCTGGCATAAATTTATGCGTGATATGGGCTTGGTGTCGTCCGACGAGCCGTTCCTTCGCCTTCTGACGCAGGGGATGGTGACGCTCGCGGGGGAAACAATGTCGAAATCCAGGGGTAATATCGTCGAGCCGGACGAAATCATCCAAAAATACGGCGCCGACGCGTTGCGTCTTTTTATAATGTTCGCGGCGCCTCCGGAGCACCGTCTCGACTGGTCGGATTCCGGACTGGAAGGCGTTTGGCGTTTCTTAAACCGTATATACCGCCTCGTCGAAAAATATAAACAGGGGCCGATGCAAATAAATACCGCCGCGTCCGCGGCCGTAGGGACAGGTCGCGACCTGTCCCTACATACGGACCCCGCCGACGACCTCGACGAGCAAGCCCTGTGCCTCAAAAAAATAACCGCCCGCACGATAGCCAAAGTGTCGCGCGACATTGATGTCGAAAAACAGTTCAACACCGCCGTGTCGTCGATGATGGAACTTCTAAACGCTATGACCGCCTATCCGGCCGCCGGCGACAAGGCATGGCGAGGCGCGCTTGAATCCCTGCTTATTATTCTGTCTCCGTTCGCACCGCACTTCTGCCGCGAAGCCCTTGACGATATACTTGCGAAAAACGATGACGGCGCGATCTGGCCGACGGTCGATGAAAAACTGCTTTCCGACGACGAAGTCGACATACCGGTGCAGATTAACGGACGCCTCAGAGGCCGTGTGCGTTTGGCGTCGACGGAAGATTCCCCGGACAAAACGCTTCAAAAGATAAAAGCCGACGAGGCCTGCGCCAGGCATCTGTCCGGCGTCAATATAAAAAAATTCATTTACGTCCCCGGAAAGATAGTCAACATTGTCACAGACGGTAAATAGCCGCTCAGTTTTTTGCGCGTTAACCGTAAGGAGTAATCTTATGAGAAAAAATTTTGTCGGAGGAATTATTCTGGCGGCGGCAATGGCCGCCGGCGGATGCGGCGTCTATGAGCCCCTTCCTCAGCGTATGCCCTACTACATAACGGACGTTGCGATTTCGCCCTTTCGCAATGAGACACCGTTTTACGGACTTGAAGACAAGCTGACACTTAAACTTACCGACGAGTTGATACGCGACGGACGGTTCACGCTCACGGGCATGGGCAAGGCGCAGGGATACCTGGCGGGAAACATAAAAAAATATATACTGAGCCCGCTTAGTTACGACGCAAACCTGATACCCACCAGCTATAAACTCTGGATAATCGCCGACGTCTGGTTCGTCGATAAAATCAATAATGTCACACTTTGGCAGGAGCCGAATTTCGAGGGCGTGCAGATATATATGGCATCCACGCAGCCCGGCGGAATTAGCGAGGACCAGGCCCGCGAACTGATTTGGGAGAGTATGTCCCGCAACATAATCCGCCGGACCGTCGTAGGATTCGGAGCGGTCAGCGGCGCATCCGAGAAAAAAATTCCCCGATGATATTTTTTGTGCACGGCGAAGACGACTATCTGATAGACCGACGGAAAAAAGATCTGCTGGCCAAAGCCAGGGCGGACAGGCGCGAATGCGAATTCTTCTGCGCCGGCGACGCGCCGGCGGCGGCCATCGCCGACCAGTCGCTTAACCTGTCTCTTTTCGCTTCGCAAAAAACGGTTTTCATAGACCGCCTGGATGAAGCGTCCAAAAAAGACCTCGACGAACTCGCCGCCAAAATCATCCCCGCGCCGGAGGGCATCGACATTGTGTTTTTGTGGCGCGAGAGGATAAAATCTTCCGCCTCGGCGCCGGTCGGCGCAAAAAAAATAATGGCCGCCTCCAAAGTTTCGGAGGAAAAAGCACCGAGAGGACGCGCGCTGGCGGCATGGGCGCAAAACGAGGCGCGGGCTCTGGGCAAAGAACTTTCGCAGGACGCGGCCGACTTTCTGGCGCGCGAAGCGGGGCAGGATATGGGCTCGCTGGCGCAGGAAATTGAAAAATGCGCGATGTCGCTGGGCAAGACCTCAGGAAAAATCACCGCGGCCGACGCGGCAGGGCAGATATTCTCCATGAACGCTGGCGGGATATTCGAATTTGCCAACGCCGTCGAAAGAAAAGACCGCCGGGCGGCGCTTAAAACATTGAGCCGTTTGCTCGACGGCCCAGAAGAGCCGTTGATTGTGCTGGACCGGTTTTATAAGACCGTGCTGAGGATTTACAGAGGCAAAACGCTTTCTGCCGGAGGGATGACGTCTTCGGAAATATCGAGATTATTGTTTCTCAATTCTTATTTCGACGCCGATTTTTTCTCAAACATCTCCGCCCACTCGACGGCTCGCGCGGGCGACGCGCTTGATATGACGGCCGCGTGCAATCTGAAACTGAAGAGAGCCGGAACGAACGAGGAAAAAAAATCCGCCATAACGGTTCTCGTGGCGGATTACCTGCGATAAATATCGCGGGTCGGTTGCTGTTGATGCCCGGCGGATGTTCAGACAGCCGAGCGGTTAATGAGTTTGGCCAGGCGCGACTTGCTTCTGTCGGCCTTATTGGGATGGATTACTTTCTTTTTTGCGGCGCGGTCAAGAAGCGTGAACACCTCGCGCAGAAGTTCCTTGGCCGAAGCGGCGTCTTTTTTTGCGACGGCGGCCTTGATTTTTTTTGCGGTTGATTTAATGGAAAGACGCCAGCGGTTGTTTACGCGTTCGCGGCGGGACGATCTTCTGTCCTCTCTGAGCGCCGACGTGTGTCTTCCTGTTTTCTTGATTTTTGCCATTGTATGCTCCCTATTGCGAATTTTCTTTTTGCAAGAGGTCATTTTACCTTTTTAATCCGGAATTGTCAATATGAAAGAACTCACAGGAGCGGCGGCCAAAGTTTCGGCCGGCACCGTCGTATCCAGAATACTCGGCTATCTGCGCGATATGCTGGTGGCTCAGTTCTTTGGAGCCGGCGTGTTCGCCGACGCCTTTTACGCGGCCTATCGCATTCCTAATCTTATAAGACGTCTTCTGGGAGAGGGATCGGTTTCCGCGGCCGTCATTCCGGTTTTGAGCGCAGTGCGGGCCGAAAGCGGAGACGAGGAAGCACAAAAACTCCTGACAATTCTTTTTACTCTTCTGGTAATTATACTGGGAGCCGTGACGGCGGCCGGAGTAATTTTCGCGCGGGAATTGGTATCGCTCATAGCTTACGGATTCGCCGAATCTCCGGAAAAACTCAATCTGACCATCGCGCTGACGCGGCTGATGTTCCCCTTCGTGTTTTTTGTGTCTATGGCCGCGCTGGCGGCGGGATACCTGAACACCTATGGCATATTTTTCGCTCCGGCGGTCGCTCCCGCGGCGTTGAGCGTGTCGGAAATTGGTTTCATACTCGCGCTGGCGCCTTTGTTGTCGCCGGATAACCAGATAAAAGGACTTGCCATAAGCGTGATTATAGGAGGCGCGGGTCAACTCGCCTATCAAATCCCCGCGATTATTAAACTCGGCGTGAAATTCCGCCCGTGTTTTTCGTTCGGACATCCGGGTGTAAAAAAGATAGCCGCGCTTATGGCTCCGGCCACAATCGGCATATCCGTAGACCAGGTCAATTCTTTCGTGGACACGATGTGCGCTTCGTTTCTGCCGCTGGGATCGGTCACGGCTTTGTATTATTCAAACCGCCTGATGCAGCTGCCGCTTGCGATATTCGCCATTGCCCTTTCGACAGCCGCGCTGCCGGCGATGTCGAAAGCCGCCGCCGACGGAAACCCGCAAGCGCTCAAAGAAACACTGAATTATTCTCTGAGAATGATGTTTTTCGCCATAGTGCCGTCGACCGTGGGACTTATGGTCTTCGGATTACCTATTATAAAACTGCTTTTTGAACGCGGCAGGTTCGACGCGGGGGCTTCGCTTATGACTTATTCGGCGCTGGCTTTTTACGCCTTCGGACTGCCCGCGTATTCCGCGGTAAAAATATTCGCTTCGGCTTTTTACGCCCGAAAGGAAACCGCCGTGCCCGTAAAAGTGGCCGCATTTTCCATGACCATCAACGCCGCGCTGAATATTTTGCTGATGCAGCGATTTGCCGTCGGCGGATTGGCAATGGCCACCGCCATATCGTCGGCCTTCAACGCTTTCTGGCTATTCATAATTCTGCGCAGACAAATCGGGCCGCTGGGCGCCCGCAAAATTGCGCGCACGCTGGGCAAAACCGCCGTCGCCGCCGCCGCGATGTGTCTGGCGTCTTACTGCGTCTTTCTGGTTGTGCCGGGCGCGGTTAACGGCTCGATATATGCCTTCGCGGCCATAGCCGTCGGAACGGCGGCCTACGCAGCAGCGGCAAAAGCCCTCGGAATGGAAGAACTTGACGACCTCGTACTAATTATAACCGACAAAATAAACCGCGTTACCGGCCGCGTCAATTCGGGCCGGTAACCGCCATACGCGCAAGTCAATAACTGCCGGAGCGCGCCCTTGATAAAAAATCCCGAACTCATCCCCGGTAAACCCGGCGTATACCTTATGAAAGACCCTTCGGGGAGGGTCATTTACATAGGCAAGGCGAAAAATCTTAAAAAACGCGTCGCTTCATATTTTTCATCCCGCCCGAAAGATACCAAAATAAACGTCTTGCTCTCGAGAATCTCGCTGGTGGACTACATCGTCTGCGCGTCCGAACGCGAGGCGCTGATACTCGAGGACAAGCTCATAAAAAAACTCCGTCCCTTCTACAATGTGCTTCTGCGCGACGACAAAACATATCCGTTCATCAAAATATCTTTCTCGGATAAATTCCCCTCCGCCGGCGTGTGGAGGGCCAAATCAACGGTAAAACATCCCCGCGACGTTTTCTTCGGACCTTATCCGGAAACTCCCGGTTTAAGACGTCTGGCCATTCGCCTGAACGAATCTTTCGGTCTCAAAATGTGCCGTAAAATTCCATCGGGCGAACAAGAAAAAAGAAATTGTTTTTACCTCCAAGCATCCAAATGTCCGGCGCCTTGTATCGGCTCGGTAAACGGCGGCGACTATATAAAATCGGCGAAGAAAGCGGCGAGATTTTTAGCGAAAGGACTAAAAAATTTCCGCGAAACGCTCGAGGCGGAAATAAAAAAACATTCGGCGTCGAGGGAATATGAAAAGGCGGCTGCGGCAAGAGATATGCTGCTGACACTGGAGGGAATGTCGGCGGCTGTGAGATTCCGCGAGATAGACGAAAAAGTGTACGAAAATATTAATTCGACCACGGAAAATCTCGAAGAACTCCGGAAACGTCTTGGACTAAAAAATTTCCCGTCCAAAATCGACTGCGCCGACATTTCAAACACCGGCGCGGCGCATGCCGTAGGAAGCGTGGTCAGGTTCGACCTGGGCGAACCGGCCAAAAATCTTTACAGACGCTACAAAATAAAAAATCCCGACATCGCGGGTTCGCAAAACGATTGCGCAATGATAAAAGAAGTCGTCGCGCGGCGGCTCGCCGGCCTGACGCGCGAATCGTCCGGCGAGATGCCCGACTTGTTTGTTGTCGACGGAGGGAAGGGGCAGCTGTCGGCCGCGGCGGAGGCCGTAAAAGCGAGCGGGGCGGCGGGAAAATTGGACTTGATTTCGATAGCGAAGGGCGCAGGCATTGACGAGATATTCGTTTGGGGCAAAGAAGAAAGTTTTGTCGCCGCCGACGACGACACGGCATTCTCCATAATCAGACGCGCGCGCGACGAAGCCCACAGGTTCGCCGTAACTTACCACAGAAAATTAAGAGACGCAATAAACCCCGGACCGTGAAAACTACAAAAAAACGCCCGCGCGGAGCGGCGGCACCGTCGCAAATAAAAAACTATTCGGAGTTCCGTCAAAAGGTTTGGCTTGCTTGCGCCAAAATACCGGCGGGCAAAACAGCCACATATTCTCAGATAGCCGCAGCCATAGGCAATCCGAGGGCGGCGAGGGCCGTCGGGCAGGCATTGGCCGCCAATCCTTTTGCGCCGGCGATACCCTGTCACAGAGTCGTCCGCGCCGACGGAAAAACAGGCGGCTATTCAGCGCTCGGCGGTCCGAGAAAAAAAATCTCCCTCCTTAAGAAAGAGGGAGCGCATCTTAAAAGTATAGAAATTAAGAAATCAGGGGATTAGGAGGTTAATTGAGGAAAATTAAGTTCTTGTAGGCGGCTGAGATTCCAATGCGCTTATGCGCTTTTCGTGGCCATCCACTTTTGATTCCACTTCTTGTATACGGTATGTATTCACCATCGCCTTTCGTTCGTGTTCATCGGTTTTAGCTATTAAAACGTCAAGGGTAGTGATAATTCGCTGAATGTCCTCATTTTTGGCCATCGTTCTTTTTATATATTCTATATCCTCAGTGTGCCTAATAATTTCTTTTGCAAGCCGCGCTATGTCATCTTTGGTAGCCATATTCTTGATGTCATCTTTGGTAGCCATATTCTTGATGTCATCTTTGGTGGCCATATTCTTTTCAATGCTTTCAAATTTCCCAATGAACTCCCTCTTTGTTTCATTGAATTCTTTGTTTGTTACAAATTGATAGTTTGTTTTAGATTTTTTAGGCATAAGTTCCCCCCTTAGATAATAACCCCACCCCGCACCGCGAGTGTAGCAAATTAAAAATAACATTGTCAAGGTTTATGTGAAATTATAGCGGACTGAACAATCGGGAGTTTGGGTCACAAAAACCGTCGAGCTCCTACCCCACCCACCCGTTCCACGAGCACAGCCCTCCGACAAGGAGCGGACATCCCGCCTTGCAGGCGGGATTATTTTTCCCGCAATATTCCTTGGCGTGACGCACGAGGAGCGCGTGATACTCCGCGAATATTTTCGCTGAACGCGGCAGATGCAATTCAAAGAAATGCCGCGCCATCTCGTAGTCGGTCTTTCCGGCGATGAGCCCGGCGCGGGAGGCGATTCTTAAAGTGTATGCGTCGACGACGAATACCGGCTTTCGCGCGGCGTAAAGAATTATAGAATCGGCCGTCTCGCGTCCTATTCCGTTTATTTCCAGAAGGCGTTCCCTTAATTCCGCGACGGAGATTTTAGACATATTCTCCGTCTTCCCCCCGAAATACTTTTTTATCGCACCCAGAAAATTACGCACATAGGCGGCTTTTTGATTGTAGTGCCCGGCGGGACGTATCATAGTCCTGATGCGCCCGACGGAGAAATCAAAAGGCCGGCGAAAAAAACCGGCGCGGTTCAGATTAACTACGGCCCTTTCGACGTTCGTCCAGGAAGTGTTCTGAGTCAATATCGCGCCTATGGCGACTTCAAGCGACTGCTTTGACGAAAGTCGGACGAGTGTTTTGTACCCGGGAAAAATTCCCCGCGGCGGAGTAACCGGCCACCACCCCTGCCAGCCGTAAGCCGCCAGAAGCGTCTTGTATATTCGGTAGACAGATTTACCGCGGGGTTTCATAAGGCGGGGTTCTTAATTTTTTTGATCTTGCTCAGATGGCGCGGCGGCAGGTTTTTTTGTAGAGGCGGGTCAGCTTTTTGTAGTCGTCGGCGTTGGATTTAATGTGGGCGATTTCATCCGGCCTCAGATCGCGGACGACTTTGGCGGGAACTCCGAGCACAAGTTTCCCGGGCGGTATTTCCATTCCCTCCGGCACCACCGCCCCCGCGCCCACTATGGAACCGCGGGCGATTTTCACCCTATCGAGAAGTACGGCGCCCATTCCTATAAGGCAATCATCGTCGACGACGGCCCCGTGAATGATGGCGCCGTGTCCGATAGTCACGCCGGCGCCGATTATCGCGGGCGCGCCGTAATTCGTGTGAATCAGAGCTCCGTCCTGAATATTGGCGCCCTCTTTGATGATTATATCTTCGACGTCCCCCCGCAGAACCGCGCCAGGCCAGACGGAAGCGTCATTCTCTATTATGACTTTGCCGATAACAACGGCCTCGTCGGCGACATAGGCGGTGGGCGCTATGGACGGCTCGTATATGTCAAATCGTTTGATCATTTTTGAGTGGCGAGGACTTCAAGAAGAACGGTCTTTTGTATGTGCAGACGGTTCTCCGCCTGGTCGAACACTATGGAATGTTTGCCGTCGATGACTTCACCGGTGATTTCCTGTCCGCGACGGGCGGGCAGACAGTGCATAACGACAACGTCCCGCGCCGCGGACTTAATCAGGCGGGAGTTCACCTGATAAGGCGCAAAGGCCTTCTTCCTGGCGACGGCCTCGGCCTCGTCGCCCATGGACGTCCAGACGTCGGTATAAATTACGCCGGCGTCTTTTGCGGCCGCGAGCGGTGAATCGGTGTAAGATATCCGGGCTCCCGTCTTGGCGGCAATGGCCGCTGTTTTCCGTCGCACATCAGGCGGAGCCGAATAACCTTTGGGCGCGGCGTGGACAAAATTAAGCCCTGTAAGGGCGGCCAGATACAGCCACGATATCAGGACGTTATTGCCGTCGCCGACAAAAACTATTTTTGTTTTGCGCACTTGGGCGAAAGTTTTCTTTCTCTCCGCGATAGTCATAAGGTCGCCCAGCGCCTGACAGGGATGTTCCGTGTCGGTGAGGGCGTTTATAACGGACATCGAGGAATATCGGGCGAAGGTTTCCAAATCTCCGTGCGAAAAAGTGCGGAACGCCACGGCGTCAAGATATCGCGACAACGTGCGGGCGGTATCTTCGATGGTTTCGCCGCGCTTGCGCTGCATACCGTCGGCGGAAAGTATCAGAGGAAGAGCTCCCAGCTGATGCGCCGCCACGGCAAAGGATACCGTAGTCCGCGTGCTGGGTTTCTCCATTATTATGCCCACGGTCTTTCCGGATAAAGCGGAGCGCTTGCTCAACGGATTTTTTTTGAGAGCAATGGCTTTTTTTATGATGGATTCCGCTTCACATCCGGAACCTATGTCGAGGATTGACAGGAGATGTTTCATATCGAGGGATATTTTAGCAAAAAACCGGTGAAAAGGGCAAAATACGGAGCGCCTGAACAATGTCGTCATTGCGGTTTAATACACACCCCTACCCCTCTTATTAGAGGGGATTTAAAACTCCCCTCTTGAGAGGGGGTTGGGGGGTGTGTATTAAACCGCAATGACATACTATTGTTCGGATGGCCGGGATTTGATTTTTATCTGTTAAAAAAAACCACGGAGCCGTCGGACGCGGTGTAATAATAAATTTTACCCGAGCCGGAGAATTTGGAACGGTTGGTTATAACTTTTTTGACGTAGTCGCGGGTTTCTTTGTATGGAGGGATGCCGCCGTGTTGCCTTACCTTTGAGGGACCCGCGTTGTAAGCGGCAAGCGCCTTGGACAGGTCGCCGCCGAACAGCGATAGCATATCCCTGAGGTATCTTGATCCCGCCCTTATGTTTTCTTCGGGCGAGGTGCGGTCTTTTACTTTAAGAATATCAGCCGTCGACGGCATAAGCTGCATAAGGCCGACGGCGCCCTTCGACGACACGCAATACCGGTTGAAGTTCGATTCGGTTTTTATAACGGCTTTTATCAGCGACGGGTCGAGACCGTATTCGGCGGCGCAATCGTTGATAATATCGTCGTATTTTCTGTCGGCAAAGAGAGAGCGCGCGCACATAAGAAAAATCAAAAATACCGTCGGAAATATTTTCATGGTTTCTTTCGCGGGGACAGGTCGCGACCTGTCCCTACAAACGCATTGCGCGTCACGGGCGACCAAGGTCGCCCCTACGCGAGGCAACGAGCCGCTGTTTTTTTCCACTAACCACTCGCCACTAACCACTGCCTTTAATGTATCACGCCGATCTTGCGGATTATGGTAACGGCCTTATCGCGGGCGCGGACGGTTATCCTGGCGATATATCCGCCCTTGGCCACTTTCTGGCCCTGGGCGTTGGTGCCGTCCCACGGAACGCGGTTGGCTCCTTTGCGGCCGCCGCTTTGTCCGGCGGGATAATTCCAGCGGTCTACTTCATAGCCCAGCAAGTCGAACAGCGCTATTTCCACGTCGGCGTCCTGATTGAGGACGTACACTATATTGGTTCTCCCCTCCTCGCCGCCTTTTCTTGTATCGACGGGGTTGGGGAAGTTGCTTACGGCCGATATTACTTCGGCGGGCAGGCCGGTAACGGCGGGGGCGGACGGCGCAGACCACGCTCCCCATCCTCCGGCATAGTTCTGGGCGCGGACGCGGTAGTAGTAGAAGCGTCCCTGCTCTCTTGGCTGGTTCGAGGGCAGATCCTTGTTGCCCACCTGGAAAGTGTTGTAACCACCCGACTTAATCCTTATAGTTTGCCAGACGGGATTGGTATCCACGCGTTCCTGTATCTCATACGCGCGTACTCCGGATTCCTCGTCGGCGGAAGGAGCCCACTCTATAGTGTAGACGCCGCTGGTCTCCGGACGTCCGGATTTTTCGGGGTCGGACACCGGCGCGCCGGCCTGTGACGGCGGGGATACGTCCACTCTATAAGCCATCATCGGAGCGGCCGGTCCATAGATGTCGGTTCCGGACACGGCCGCCACTGCGCGCACGCGGTAGAAGTACGCATAGTTGGTTACGCGGGTTCGGGCCGAGTGGGCCTGCGCCTGAGTGCCGTTAATGGCGCGCTCGACTATCGTAAAGGTATCGCCCGTCTTGGTGGTGTATTTCATCATTTCGCTGCCGATGTAAATCTGTCCGTTTTCAAGAGAGAAACCGTCGGTGCTTTCCACCTGCAGGAGGAACGGCGGAGCGGCAAGACGGGCAACCGAACTCTTGGTGCGCGTAACTTTGGCCACCACCAGCGGCAAATTCAACACTGTTTTTTTGTTTTGGGAGGCGGCCATCCATCCTTCCGTCGCTACGGATTCGGTCACGTCGTTTCTGTCTGCGACGGCGCCTATGCCTATCTGATATTCCTTGAAGTTGGCGGAAGTTACCCTCGGCCACTTACTGTATAGACGGGATGTTTCCTTGCTCCATTTTTCAGGTATGTAGCCCCAATCTACGTTGCCGTCTTTTTTAAGGTCGATTTCAGGAACGCCGTCGCCATTGAGGTCGCCCACGATGTCGTCGGCGAAGCCATCGCCGTCGAGATCGACATCGAGCACACCGTTGCCGGAAATGTCTATCTCGGCGATACCGTCGCCGTCGAGGTCGAGGTCGCGCGACTCGTCGCGTCCGGAAAGGTCTTCAATATCGTTTACGCCGTCGCCGTCGAGATCTATGAACACTTCGCCGTCGGGGCTCATCACCCGGACAACCTCGTATTCAATTTCCCGATATGTGCCCTTGGCTCTATCCAGCGCTTCCTGATATATCTTCTTCTTCCTGTCGGTTATGGTATATCCCTTAGGCAGTCCTCCGTTGGCATTTATTTCTTCGATGCACATCGCCGGATAGCCGTCGCCGAAAACATCGACCCAAACTTTGGGAATCATGGAAACCGCGGATATTGTCGGGGCGTATTTATCCATTATACTCAGGGGATTGGATATATACGGGAAAGTGTTGGTCGCCGGCGAACCGGCGGTTTCAGGAACAATTACCAGTCCGGTGAAATGAAGCAGCGAGATACTCGCAAGATGGCCGCGTGTATTGGCATTGTTCGACAGGTCAAATTCTCCCACATTACCCGTCACAAACAACGTTTTGCCAGTTGTCCCTATTTCAAAACCTTTATCCCCCAGAGTTACCACGGCAGTGCTGGTAACAAAATCCAGGCCGCCGCGCGCGGCATAGCCCAGAAGCTTGTCCACCTGCGAATTAAAGACCCCGTTCCCGTCGATGTCGTGCCACACGCTTATGCGGCTGAAATCGCCGTAACCGTCGCCGGCCTCCGACGGTGAATCAATAGTGCCCAACTGACGCAGAAGAAGCTTGTTCAGCGTGATTTGATTGCGATCCACCCACATATTAAGCCGCAACAGCGGGACGTTGACTGTAAGCTGCTGGACGGCGACGGGCGCCATACTCTCGGCCGTAATGCTCAGATTTACCGGGTTTATCGTGAACATCGACGTCTCGTAGGGATAGCTGCCCGTGACGATGTCGAGTCCCATCTCCTGCTCAACCACCGACGAGTTCTCGTTAGGCGACGTAAACCGCAGCCAAGCGCGGTCCTGAATTTTTACGCCCAGCGAGTTACCGGCCACGGCGTTATCTCCTATGTCGTAGGCGATAAAGTACGTCTGCGCGGTCTTGGCCAGCATCTGCGGTTGAGTGAGTGTCACAACTTTGAGGCGGTTGCGATCGTCCAGAATATCGAACATATCAACCTTCGACACCGAGGCGCCGACGCTGTGCGATGCGGCCGCGGTGTTGAAAAGAGCGCGGCGGGTTACCCTGAGAGAAGGTCTGGCAATACCTGAAATCATCACGGTGCCGGCGCCGGAGAACTCCATTATTTCGTCGCCAATCTTTGCGTAGAGCTGCGAGCCCGACGCGGGGAGTTGTCCCTGATCGGACACGGTGGAAGTCACTATCATATCGAACGGAACCGCGGCCAGATTTGAAACCTCGACGTCAAGCGCCGTGGACATCTCCGATATACAGTTGTCCTCGGCGTCGAGTATGTCGTTGCGATTGGAGTCCATATAAATTTTTACGTATTTGACGTCGGAGTTGCGCGCATAAGGATAGTCGGCTTTGGAAGACGAACCGATGCGCTCAAGGTCGATGCCCCACCACCGCGCGCCGGCCACGGTCGTGCGGAGTTTCATTCTGGCCACCGGCACCCTGGTGGCTGCCTGGTAGGTGCCGCCGGCCTGATTGACGGCCTTCGCCGAGTCGTACACCCTCATTATGCCGTAGCTTACGACCTCCATTATGGGCGATGCCTTGGTGGCTCTGGGCGGAGAGAATCCTTCGTCAAAGTTTTTCAAGTCCGGCACGGCCACCAGGAAATAATCGGTGGAACGTATCGTAAATCCCACTGTCCTTGAGACCTGAGCGTTTTCCGCTATATCGTAAGTTACCCAGTAGGAATCAAGCGTGGGTCCGATTATTTGCTTACGTTTGAGATTTACCGTTACGGTTCTGTCGACGAATCTCTCCGTGCCTTCGGTGATGAGGCCCAGATATTTTGACGTCGCGGAACTGTATATGACTTCCGAGGGGGCATACTGACCGATTTCCGTGGTGGTATCCTTAAGCACCTTCCATACTTTCACCCTGGCTATGTCGCCGTCGACGCAGGTGACCTGCTCTTTGCCGGAGGGGTCGAGAACACTGAGGTCGAATTTCAATCCTTCCCAGACGGCTGTATTCTTATTGGTAAACAAAGTCAGCTGCATAACCCCGACGTTGACGTCGTTTTGCACCACGGATGTCGGCAGTATGTCGGATGTGCGCACATACATCGTGTCGACCGTGGGGATTATAACGGCGCCGGGCGAATCCATCGGGAAAGCCAGCGCGCCGAGGTCGTCGTAGTTGGACATCTGATGTCCCGCTTCGGACGGACCGAGGGCAACGCGGGTTCTCTCGGAACAGTACAGGCCGACGACTTCGTTTTGAGGCGTCTTATTGGGGTCGGAGAACTTGGCCGACGGACTTATGTCCATAGTGAGCCAGTAGAGAGTGGGCGTGGTGGTCACAAGGGTGTATCCGCGGTCAATGACGGGGTCGTTGAGACCTATCGACGCGAGGCCGTTGCCGTCGAACGCTCCCTGGCCGAGCCGCGTTTCCACAAACTCGGAAATCTCTCCGGTTTCGGGATCGCGGTCAAGAGTGCCGTTGCCGTTATCGCGCCATATCTTTATCGCCGATACGTCGGTATCGTCTCCGTAAAGACCCAGAGGCATCAACCGGTTGAAAGTTATATTTTCAAGACGAACTTCAAAGCCGCTTGAAACGAGTTTAAACTTCATAAAAGCGTTGTTTTTGTCGCCCTGCGTGTAACTTATTCCCAACACGGCTCCCGACGAATGCGTCTGTGCCGTGGAATCAAGCAGACCTCTTGTGACTCCCAGCAAAGTGTCGGCGGATTTATCCGAGTAGCGTATTATTTCGCTGCCTATTATGGCGTATCCGCTGGTGGGCAGACCAAGCGTGGGCGTGACCGAGTTGACCGGGTCGTTGGAATAAAGCGCGATGTAATTTTGCCCCGACGGCAAAGAGCCCTTGACGCGCGGCGCCGGATAAGAACCGGCCTTGGTCGTGAACATCGGCGACGGCGTGATGGTAACAGTTCTGGGAGACGGTATTATGTCTCTGAGCCGGCCGGACAGCGGCGTGGAATACGCGCCGGTGGAAACCATATAATTGGGAGACGAGACCGCGAAATTGGTGCCGTCTCTTACGATGCGCGCGCCCAGGGTGCGCGGCGCCTGCGTATCGGGATCGTTGGGCAGCGCATTGTCGGTAATGTCGTAAGTCACGAAGAATCTCTGCGACTTTCCTCTGTAAATCACGCGGCGGTCATCGTTGTTTTTGACGAAAAGTGTCTGCGCGTTAGCGGGTGTAAACGCTACATTCGACATGAGCGGCTGGCCGGTATTGCCGAAAGTTCCGGAACCTATAAGCAGGTCGTAGGCGGGCGAGAAGATGCCGTTGTTGTCCTGGTCGTACCAAATCTTGACTCGGGACACTTCTTCCACGAGATTATTGTTATCGGCGGCGGTGCCGATGCCGTATATGTTGAGGCCGGACCAGCGCGCCTCCGAAGAACTGGTGTCCAGAGTAAACGTCAGCACCGGCTGGTTTGTGGCCTGCTGCTGCAAGCTTCCGCCCAAAGTCGTGTTGGTGGCCACGCAGACGATCGCGTCGGCGTATTCATTTACGCGCAGCACGTAGCTGGCAGATTTTCCGGACGGCGGCAGGCCTATCATATTGTAGCGGTTCTCCATGTAGTCGGGAACGCTCAGCGCAAAGTAGGCCGTGGTGCGCATTTCAAGACCGAGGTTGGCGTCGGGGTCGACATTGGCCAGTATGTTAACATCGTAAGTGACGAAATAATCCTTGGGTATAGTGGTAAGTTCCTGTCCGCCGAGCGAGCCGACGAGATTGATTATGGCCTGTCCGGAAATAGGCGAGCCGGCGGCAAAACTCAGCGGAGACGAGGAGCGAACGACGTCCGTAAACGTGTTGTTGTTAATGTCGACGCCATAATAAGTTACCACCTCGCGGGCGGATGTTCCATCGCCCAGGACAAGCCGTCCGGGCGCGGCGGGGAAGGGACTGAGGTCCGGTATGAACGTCGTCATATCGACCACGCGGATGGAAGTATCCGCCGGACCCACGGCCCAGAACAGAGTGGACATCGGGAATACCGCCTTCTTGTCCGTGGGAGAAACCACCTGGTCGGTCGCGGGGTCAAGCAGGCCGTTGCCGTTGACGTCGCGCCACACTTTAATGTCGGCCACGTCGGCGGGACTGTTTTTACCCTCGGGGTTGCCCCTGTCGAACTTGAGACCCGTCCATATGGCCGTCCTTTCCATGGTGGCCATGGTCATTCTTGCGACCGGTATGTTTTTGTCGCCTTGAACGGCTACGCCGGGCACGCTGAAATTGTTGGGCGCGCTCTTGTTGAAGTCCACGAGATTGGTGCGGTCGCGCGTGGCCTCGATAGTGACGAGCGAAGAAACTATGGCGGGTATCGGCTGTATCTTGCCCTCGGGGCAGATAATATGGTTGGCGTCTGAGATTCTGGCGCCCTGCGTAAGAAGCGGCGTGGCCGAATCATGGATGCGATAGGCCACAAAGAAGTGCCGCGTGGTCGTGTCTATAAGTTGCAGCGAGTTGAGCGCCACGAGCGCCGCGCCGTCGGAGCCGAAGGTTGTCCACGTGGATATCTGCTGGTCCAGCGCCGACTGGAATATGCCGTCGCCGCCGGACGGGTCTCCCGTGGCGTTGTCGTCCATATATATAGCGCAGCCCACCACGTCCGAATCGTAACCGGAACCCGTCCTGGTTACCCTGACTTGACCGAGACGGCCGGTGAACTCGGGTGTCCACATGGAAATTTTGAGCATGCCCACCGACGGAGTTCCCTGATATACCCACGTGCTCTTGGCGAGTTCCGAGAACGTTCCGCGGTTTACTTCGTACCACGCGGCGATATCCTCGCTGGCGGCGAATATTTTGGCGGCTTCTTTCATCACGGGCGAGGTGGCCGTTCTTATGGAGAAGTTGTTGGCCGCTATTCTTGCCACGGAGGCGCTCGACGTTATTATGTAATTGTAGTTGTCAATCCTGAGACCCAGTGTGTTGGGCGTAGGGGCAACCGTGGAAATTCTTACAGTCAGGAAGTAGTTCCTCGACGTGGTCGTAATGATTTCGTTGAGGTCGGTGAAATACCACGCGTTGGCCGCCTCGCTAAACGTTCCGGTCTTAACCAGTTCGTCGGACGAAGGCCCTCCGAGGAACAGTTCGCCGTTGAATTTACCGTTGAGGTTGGAATCGCGGTACAGGCCCACGGCGGTAACGGCAGAGGCGGGCAATGTCCCCAGCTTGTCCACCCGCAATTGCGTCATTGAGGCCGTCTGTGTAACTCCCGACGGCTGCACGCGGATGTTGAGACGCAGCATCGGCGCGGGAGCGGGCTTTTCGTCCACTTCGCCGTCGCCCTGCAAAAGCGCCGTTCTGTCCTGATACACACTGCCTTCGCGAAGTTCGCGTTTGGCGGGGGTCAGCGGATCTTCGGGCGCCATATCGGCGGGGGTTATCACCACGCCGGCGGTAACCACGTTGCCGTCGGAGCGGGAGGGCAGGTCCCTGTCCATATCGTCCGTATAGCCCACTATCTTCGACGGATGTCCGTCGGGCAGAACGATCGAGGCGTAGTCGGTAACGCGCACTTTAAGCGAACCTTGCTCCTGATTTGTCAGTTGCAGGGTCGAGTAAGTTCCGGCGTTGCCGGCGGTATAGGTGTAGTAGGTCGTGCCCTCGGGGCCGGAATCGCGCAGATTGACTTTGGATGCGTCGCCGTCGTGGGTCAGCAGAATCGTTCCGGTGTAATACTGTCCGTTCTGCGTATGGCCGGTGGCAAGGTTGCCGTATCTGTCGCGGGCGCGCACGGTTATAAGACCCGGCTCGTGCACGGACAGAGGATTGGTTATCAGGAAAGGATGATGCAGAGTGAAGTAGGCCGCGGGAGCCGGCGTTATGAAGTTCTTCTGCTCGGTGGCAAAGAACTGCCGGCCCGAATCGGTGCGGGCCGTGGCGCGCAGCGTAACCGTTCCCGTCTGCGTTTCATAGATGAATACCATAGCCACGGTTCCGCCCGACGGAATCAGAACGTTGGCAAGGGCTCCGCCGCTGATAAGCTGCCAGGCGGGGTTGTCCGGCACAAGCGCGGGATTGGTGCCGGCGTAAGTATTCTGCGTATAGGGCGCCTCAAAGCTGACGATAACGTTTTCCGTGGACGTGGCCACGTTGCCGAAACGGTCGCGCATCTGCACGGTTACCGGGGCAGGCACAAAATTTCCGTTTCTCTTTATGATCATATCGCCGCCGCGTCCCTGCACGGTCATAGTGGACGAAGGCGTGCCGGATCCGTCAAACTGTATCGTAGTGCCGGCTACAAGAGATCTCTGCGGCGAAGTAAATACCGTCGTGACGGGCAGATCGGGTATAACCCTGTAATCCTGATTGCCCTGCGCCCATCCAAAGTCCACATACTCTCTGGAGGTCAGCGTGTGAGTGCCCACCAAAGAATCCGTCATTACGTACTGAGTGGTGTGCATGCCCAGTGTAAATCTGTGCAGGGCCTCAGAAGCCGTCCATACGGCGGTGGCAAATCCGATGGCGAACCGCGTATCTCCGGAGGAATCCGACAAAACGCGAATGCGTCTGGGGCTGTCGTCGGCCAGATCCATGGCAAGTATCGGAGACGGGTTGGAGAACTTATCCTGCGTCTGCAGTATAAATGGCTGACTGGTGGCTCCCGCTATCAGGTTCCACTGGACAGAGGAGACAAACGCTGTCTTCTTGATGTAGTCCGGCTGCACATTGACCCACTGCGAACCGCCCGTCCATCCGCGGTCGCGCGCAGTAACGGTTATGACGGGGCGGGAACCGCCGGCGGGATCGTAAGTGTTGGATGTTCTGGTATCCATATAGTAGAACCGCGCGCGATAATCGCCGGTGCCTATGGTAACCGTAGACGCCGACTGCTGGAACGACGGCGGTGGGCCCACCGTTATGGCGGACGAAACCGAAAATCCGGAATAGTCGTAGTTCGTCGACGAAGACCGCAGATTCGCAAGATCCAGCGTAATCGTTTCGGTGGACAGCGTTGGGTTGTTCCACTTATCCTGCAGCTGCGCTTCCCAGAACACCGAGAGCGCGCCGGGGCCGGAAAGTGTGTACTCGTACGGGGTGCCGGCTGTGATGGTGGCTATAGCGTTATCAAAATTGACTTTGGTCGTGGCGTCGGGGTACACCGTAAGATTCCCGCGCGCCCATCTGTCGGGGTCGGCGCCCATTCTTACGTCTATAAGCCACGTGCCGGTGCGGCCGTCCTCTCCCGACGGAGTCGACGACATCTCGTCGTAATACAGAATATAAGCGGCGGTCGATTTGTAAACGCCTCTGATATTAAGAGTGGTAACGGCCGGCCCGCCGGAGTATTCTCTGAATTCCCAGAGACGCGCGGGTGTTTGAGTTTTGGCCAGAGAGTTCGTCACAAGCGATATCGGCGTGTCGCCCTGATAAGTGGGGTTATTCCAGGCATCGAGACGCTGTACCGCCATCATAGTCGTCTCGTTGCCGGCGACGATTGAAGTCGGGAAGTCGACATACTGCATTTTGTAAGGCGTGCCGCCGATGGTCCTTACCGTTTTGGAATTGCCGACCAGAGCGCCGGTGGACAACCTGACACGGGCGGTGTCGTTAAGATAGCGAGATGCGTAGTAGTAAAGCGCCGGCGACACGCCTATAATGCCGGAGGAGTCCGTAACCGCGTAGTCGGTGGACGAGGGCGCAAGCGTGTCCGAACCATCGGCGCTGTAAGAGATTATTCCCGTGGAACCCGCGACACTGAAAACCGAAAGTTCAACGGGCACACCCGACGAAGGCACCACGTTGGCGTAGGAGTCCGACAGATAAGCGGTAATTTGTATTTTGCCCCAGTCGGAGCGCGTGCCTGTGGGCACCCGTATTTCGGCGACGCCGTGCTCGGTGCCGGCTGTAACGGTCACAAGCTCGGGGGTAAATGCCGCGGCGGGCCCGGGATTGACCGTGACGTTGTAGGTAAGCGCGCCGTGATACGGCGTATTGCTGCGCCACGATGTGACATCGTCGGGCGGGTTCACCTGATAAACCCTTAGTTCGCGCGCTCCGGCGCGTCTGAGTGTTATTCCGGCGAAGTCCTTTTGACCGTAGTCGGAAACGGCCCAGTCGGTAGTCGCGGGGAGAGAAGGCGTCTGCGGGTCGTCGTAGGATTCGGCCCACCATTCCACCATCTTGCCGCTGGAAACGTAGTCGATCCAGTTAGAACCGGTTGAAACTATATTTTCGTATGTATCGTGCAGCACCACTCTTCCGCCAAAGCCGGTGCCGGCCGTAATCGTAGGCGGCAGATTCGTTATGTGCATATGGTGCACGGGCGCGGGCCAGACGCGCATATTGGCCGACGTCGCCGTGGAATAATGCGGCGCCGCGCCGTCGATGTCGGAGGCCGTAAGCGACCACGTGGAAGACGCCGTGCGCGGATTCACGGAGAACATATTGTATCCGTCGATAAGAGGGTTGGAATCGGGCTGGTTGTCCTTGGGATCCCACGTGGCTATTCCGACGGTGGGCATAGGCCAGCCGTCCGCCGCGCGCGAGCGGTTATTGAAATCGTCGACAAGATAGACGTCGGAATTTACCGACTGCCCCGCCGTGTAAGCCGTCGGGGAGCCCGTCTTGCCCGAGGGATGTCCCTGCACTCTCGTCTCGCCCGGCAGGACTATCAGAAGACGGGTGGCCGTGGCCGTGCGCACGGTAAACTGGGGCGACGAAGAAGCCGTGTACTGAAGCGGAATGCCATCGGTATCGGCGGCAAGAAGCACGTGGGACGTCGCGGCGGTCCTGAGCGTTACGGGGTACGTCTGGGCGCCGGAAACCAGGGCGGCCGTGGATGGATCTGTGTCGTATATGTCGCTGGTGAGGAGGAACACGCCCGGCTGCGGGTCGACATCGGAAACGGGGTTAAAGTAAGCGTCTGTCAGATTTACCGTGGCCAGGAACGTCGCGCCGGCGACACGCTGAGACGGCGTTCCAATCTTGCCGTAGGGCTCGGCCGCGCCCGCATCCTGGCTCTTGCCGGGAGAGGCGGTTTCTCCGGGCAGCAGCAGTTGGAGTTGAGTGGCTCCGGCCGACTGAACGGTGAACGTGGACGAATTAACGGGCGAATAAAGAGGCGCGACATAGTCGACGTCCTCGGCCCTTATATAGTGACTGGATGAAGAAGTGTATATCTTGAAGTTGAATATTCTGTATCCGGACTCCTGGTCTATGGGAGCGTCCGGCGGTATGATGGCGTAACCGCCCAGCGGCAGAGAAACATTTATGGCGTCAAGAGGCGTCAGCGGCACAATGTTCCAGTAATCGTCGCACAGACCCACCTGCACAGAGAACTGCTGCCCGGCCGTTATAAGCGACGGCGAGCCGCTCTTGCCCGATGCCGCGCTGCCGTCGAAGTTTTCGCCCGGAAGGACTATGTTAAGCTTCTTGGGATCGCCCGGCAAAACGGTAACGGCGCCCGAGGCGCCTTCGAGGAAGTCCGGTTCGAGAGGGTCGTTAATGTCGTCGGCGTATATTCTGTACGTCATAGTTCCGGTGGAAGCCGTGTTCATATAAACAACGGCCGTAGCCGAGGTCGTCATAAGGAAGTAGTAGGACGTGGTGTACCCGCCGACGTTCTGCTTGGGATTGTTCGTCCAGATATTTACATACTGCGTGGAGTAGGCGACGTTCCAATAATCGTCGCAGGAACGCACGGTCACATTAAACGGAATACCGGCCTTCTGACTGTCGGGATTATAACCGGCCGCCTTGCCGGTGCCCGAGCCGGGCTGGGCGACCTCGCCGGGGGCAAGAACCTGGAATTTCTTGGGCACGTTCGGATTGACGGTAAGCGCCGACGATATGTGCTGCGCAAGAGCGGGCGGGTTCGCATCCCCGTCGGTGGCGGTTATGGTTGTCTGGGCGGCGGTTCTAAGTTGCACGGTGGCGGTGGCCACGCCCGAAGTCATGGTCCTGTTGGTGTTGCCCAGTACTCCGTTGACATATCCGAACTGGTCGGAAACGGCCACGTTTATGGCCGTCTGATTGACGGTACTGATAAAGTTGTAATAGTTGTCGGTGGCGTAGACCGTCGTCTCAAAGTTAATGCCGGCGGTTTGGGCGTTCACTGTTCCCGAACGTCCTTCGGGTACGGTCTTCTTACCGTTGACCCTCGTCTGTCCGGGCAGAACGACTATGAGGCAGGCGGCGGCGTTGGGCGATACCAGCACCGGCGACGACACGCCCGCCGAATATCCGTCGGCCGACGCCGTTATCATATGCGTCGCCGCGGTAAGAAGCGTGGCGTTGAAGTTTCTTGTGCCCTGCGATAACGTCAGAGCCGTCGGCGTGGACCAGTAGA
>PHAN01000016.1:0-3878 GCA_002841695.1 Elusimicrobia bacterium HGW-Elusimicrobia-1
GTCGCGATGCCAATAATGTTTTCGCCCGCCGCCTCGCCGCCGCTTTTATCTTTTTCTCTTTACTCTTCACCCTTCCCGCTTCCCGTCTTTCCGCCGCCCCCCTCGAACTCGATTACATGGAATATAATTCTGACGCAAACGCACAGACGGCGTATGTGAGCAACTCTTCCGTTACAGCGACGGGCGGAACGATAACCGAAGTCGGCGGTTACAGGATTCATACTTTTACCGCTTCGGGAACTTTTACCCCAAATGGTGTTGGAAATGTTGAATATCTTGTTGTTGCTGGTGGCGGTGCAGGCGGAAATGGTACTGCCACTGGATATGAAAGTGGCGGTGGCGGCGCGGGCGGTTTTCTTACAGGCACATTAGGTGTCGTTGGAATACCATACACAGTGACTGTGGGTAATGGAGGCGCAGCTAGAACAAGTAGCAGTTCCGGAAACAATGGCGAAAATTCTGTTTTTAGTTCAATAACTGCCATTGGCGGTGGCGGCGGCGCTTCCTCACCGAATGTTGGTAACTCTGGTGGTTCCGGGGGCGGTGGTTCTCACAATATGACCGCTGCTGGCACAGGGACATCTGGTCAAGGTTTTGCCGGAGCAACCCCGGGTGCGGCGAGTAAAGGCGGGGGTGGAGGCGGTGCTTCTGCTCTTGGTGGGTTAGGCGATGGCGGCGCTGGAATGGCATCTTCTATTTCTGGCACAGCTGTTACTTATGCTGGTGGTGGTGGAGGTGTTTTATACGCAAGTGTCGCTGGTGGTTCAGGCGGTGGTGGGGCAGGTGTTGTTAGTGGTTATGGTAATGGAACGGCAGGAACAGCAAATACGGGTGGTGGTGGGGGTGGAGCGAATCAAAATGGAACAAATACGGGTGGCGGCGCCGGCGGCTCCGGCATAGTCATAGTAAGATACCCAATTCCATTTTTATCTTACTCCGAACCCACCATAAAAACTCAAGGCTCCTACGCAATAAAATCGTCAGCGCCCGTCACCACATCCCTCAACAAAACCCTCACAAGAACCGTCTCACCGACGATAAACCTCTCTAACTTCACACAAATCAAATTCGATATCCGCTCCACTCGCACCGGAAGCAACATCAAAATCGGCATCCGCGATTCCGGCGGAACAACGACCTATATCACCCCGAACATAACTTCCGCAAACGAATATCAGACGATAGATTGGGATATATCAGCCGTGAGCAACGCGGATAAAGACGCCATTGACAGAATAATGATCGAAATCGTCAATGCCGACGCCTCAAACACTTTTTACATTGATAATTTTTTAGCGCCCGCTATCGTGCCGAATGCGTCGGTTATAACATCCGCATCGTCGAACTCATCCGATAAAATTACTTGGTCTTGGCAGGATAACTCATCGGGCAACTATCAGGAAGACGAGTTCAGAGTGTATTCCTCGACGGCCGGCCTGCTTTCTACGCGCACCGTCGACACAACTTTCTGGATCGAAACCGGTCTGAAGCGCAACAAAGAATACTCTCGTTACATTCAGGCATACAACACGGCAGGTTCATCCAACTCCGCAACGATAACCTGGCGCACGAAGCCCGGCGCGTTTCAATCAAAATCCGCTCAAGGTCAGCCGACGCGAACCGGCGCCAACGCTTTCGGCTTCGTCGGAGACGCTTCGTGGGATTGGGATGTCCCGGTCAAAAGTGGCTCCGCGCTTACCATCACCGCATACATCCGCTACAACACCGAATACGGCGGCTCGACGACAAAACCCAAACTCACATTATCAGGGAAAGGCATTTCTCCGACGAGCATATCGGCGACATCCTCCGCCGAGAACGCATGGGAACTCTTGACGATAAACCCCGGAACTCCCTCGCAAAACGCTACGCTCACCCTTCGTGCCGAAGGATTCTCGACGAATCCCGCCGCAAAGTTTTATATTGACGATATCAATATTGCGCAATAGGGTGTAAAACGTTTTTTTTGTAGGGACAGGTTGCAACCTGTCCCTACTTCTCGGGCGACAGGAAAAACCAATAAAAACTACTCTCCGAATTTCTCTACTGTAAAAACATAAAGTTCCGTCGACGGATCTTTCCACGCGTCCGCGCTCAGCCCCGCCTTCTGAGAGCAAAGCTCGCCCAAAAAATCCTCTTTTCTGTCGAAGTGTTCCCACACCTGCGGCAAAAAAAGTCCGCTTCTGTTTCCGCGGACGACCGACACGCCGTGCGCGCCGGGTTCTATCTCGGCGGCGGATGTCACGCGTCTTAATGGCGACAGCGCCGAAATCTCGATTCTTACGTTGCCCAGTTCTTCGCTCGACAGCGGACCGAATCTGTGATCCCGGAACGCGGCGGCTCTTGCCATTTGGGCCACGGCCTCGCCTATCGGCGCGACGGCCTCAGTGGTTCCTATGCATCCTCGCAGATGGCCGTCGGACGTAGTCAGGGTGACGAAAACCGCGGAAGGATGTTTTAGTTCAGGGTCATCTGTCGTCGGAATGGTCAATGTTCTACCGAACAAATGTTCGGTTATTGACTTTCTTGCAAGTTCGAGCAAAAACTTCCGTTTTTTTTCAGAGATTTTAAATTCGGTTTTTTTTGTTTTCTTCTGCCTATCCCCTATACCCTGTCCCCTAACCCCTGTTTTTACAAACACTACCGCGCCGTATCCCACGACCCTCGAAATATCTCCGGAAGCTTCGGCCGAGTTCGAATAATCCAGAATTTTCGCCGCGTCCGCGCCGAGTTCCTTTGCGGCGGTCATAACGGCTATAACGGATTCCGACGCGCACAGCACGCATTCAAGCGACGGCTTAGCGGTTCTAAGCAGGTCGATTTCCGTTTCGCGCAGTGCCGTTGTGTCCAGACGGACAATGGCCTCAAGCGCTACGCCGTCGGCTTCGCGGGCCACGGCTTCCGACGGAAAATGCGACATATCGCTCGACGCCGCTATTAGGGTTTTGCGCCCGTGGTTTTTGATTGCCGCCGCGATGGCCTTCCCCGCGGCAACGGCCTTTTGGCAGGAATTTGAAGAACCAAGCAGAATGGGCACAATCTTTGCCTGTGGCGCGACCATTCTGATGAAAGGCAGCTGGACTTCAAGGGAGTGCTCCATAATGTGCGGGGCGGTGTCGGCGCGGAAGATGTCGGAGTGTTCAAGAATTTTCGCGGCGAGTTCTTTGTCGACGGAAGTTTCGCCCAACGGAGTGGCAAACGAGCCATCGGGCCATACCGAGCCCTTATCGAGCGGAAAATTGTGGCTGTTTCCTATAAGAACAATGGTTTCGGGGTCGGCAATCGCGGCGGCCGCCCACGAAATTGCCGCGGTTTTTCCCGAATAGACGTATCCGGCGTGCGGGGTCATTACGGCTACGGGTTCTCCGTCGAAAGTCGACGCTCCGGCTCTATCAAGCAGCTTTATAACGAGCGATTTGAGTTCTTTCGCGGACGCTGGATAAAAACTTCCGGCTACGGCGGGTTTTCTTTCCGAAGACATAACGTTCCTCCCGAACGCGGCCGCCGCGCATAAAAAAATCAGCGCCACCGGGCGTCGCGTCTTCATAGATTTATGATATAATTTTACACTCGGAACAGTCAAGGCAGTGGTTAGTGGATAGTGATTAGTGGTTAGTGGTTAGTGGTTAGTAAACAGCAGAAAAATACTATCCACTCGCCACTATCCACTCGTCACTCATCATATCCCCTGTCGTTAGAATGTCATCCGTTTCGTTGTGTATAACGCGATTTTTCCGGTTCTTCAGGGATTTGGCGAAAAGATTTTTAATATATATAATTTAAGGCAATTGAAAAACCCCGTTATTTGTCATTCTGAGTCCTTCGCGATGTCATTCTGGGTCCTTCGGCGGCGTCATTCTGAGCGTAGCGAAGAATCT
>PHAN01000016.1:3894-68934 GCA_002841695.1 Elusimicrobia bacterium HGW-Elusimicrobia-1
GACAAACGAGACCCTTCACGGAGCATGCCCTGAGCCAAAGCGAGACCCTTCGTTTCACTCAGGGTGACAAAAGCGAAGGGTTCAGGGCGACATTTTGGACACTTTTTCAATTGACTCAATTTAAGGCGTTTTTGAATAATAAAACTTAATTCACGCGTCAATAAAGGCATTGGAGAAATCATGGACAGAAACCTCGTTGAAAAAGTCACAAAACAAGTTATCGCCGACTACAGCCGCAAGTCCTCGTCGCCGCGAAAGATTATGGCGGTTTTTATGGGCGGAGACCGTAATCTCGACGATGCGCTGTCGGCCGTTCGCGAAATAGCCCGCGCGGGCAACGAAACCAAAATCCTGATAACCCGCTCCGCCGCCTCCGTGATAGGCGTTGACAGAATCAAAAATACTACCGGCGTTTCCGACGTGATAATCGACGACGGCAAACAGAATTCCGTGGCGCTTTCGTCGTGGCCGGATGCTCTGGTTATAGCCACCCTCACTCTGAACGGTCTTTCCAAAATAGCCAATCTCATAACCGACACGCTTCACTCCAATATCGTCGTAGGATGTCTTGAAAGACAAGTGCCGGTTATCGCCGCGCGCGACGCGGTTTTCTGCTCCTGCCATCCGGAGCCGTCTTCCGCGAGCGGCCTGGCCAGAAAAGTCGAGTCGATGGTTTACGATCTCAAAAATATGGGCGTAACGGTGACCACCGCCAAAAATCTCGCCCGCGATACGTCCTCGGCGACGGGCGCCCCAATCAAAAAAATTGAAGTTACCGTCGGAACGGCGGGAAAAGTGTTTTCGTACACGCCGCCCGCGGCCGTTGGCCCGGCCGATAATTGTCCTGCTTTTAAGGATGGCGCGGACTGCGCTTCCTGCGGTAAGTGCATTGAGAAAAAACCCGGTTCCGTCGGCGCGGTAATATCGGCCGGCGCCGACCGCGTAAGCGCCAGTGCGGGTACGCTTGCCCCCGGAAAACTCGCCAATTACATCGACCATACTCTCTTGAAAGCCAACGCCACTCAGGAAGAAATCGGCAAACTCTGCGAAGAAGCCGCCAAATATAAGTTCGTTTCCGTTTGCGTGAACCCCGCCTACGTGGCGATGTCCGCGCAGCTTTTGCGCGGCTCCGGCGTTAAGGTGTGCACGGTAATAGGATTTCCTCTGGGAGCCACAACGCCCACGGTAAAAGCCATCGAGGCCAGAGACGCCATAGCCAACGGAGCCGACGAGATAGATATGGTCATAAACGTCGGAGCCCTTAAAAGCGGAAACCATCAGTTGGTTCTTGAAGATATAAAAGCGGTGCGCGAAGCGACGCGCGGCAAAATACTCAAAGTCATTCTTGAAACCGCGTATCTCACGCGCGAAGAAAAAATCAAGGCCTGCGAATTATCCAAAGCGGCCGCCGCGGATTTTGTTAAAACTTCCACCGGCTTCGGCCCGTCGGGCGCGACCGCCGAGGATATAAAACTTATGCGCGACACCGTCGGGCCGTCGATGGGCGTAAAGGCCTCGGGCGGTATTCGTTCCACCGCCGACGCGACGGCAATGGTCGCCGCGGGCGCCACGCGCATAGGCGCCTCCGCCAGCGTGGCCATAGTGATGGGCAAAGACGCCGGCGCGGGAAAATATTAAAAGCAGTGGCGAGTGGCTAGTGATTAGTGGATAGTAAAGTCAAGAAGTTTTTCTAGCCACTAGCCACTAATCACTAGTCACTAACCACCATGGAGGTCGTAAAAATGTCGGAAATCAAAGAAGCGTTGGGTATGATTGAAACCAGAGGGCTCATCGGAATGATTGAGGCCTCTGATGCCATGGTCAAAGCCGCCAAAGTCCGTCTCGTCGGATATGAAAAGATCGGCGCCGGATTGGTCACCTCTATGGTCAGAGGAGAGGTCGGAGCCGTTCGCGCCGCCGTGGAAGCCGGAGCCGCCGCCGCCCAGAAAGTCGGCGAACTCGTAAGCGTTCACGTGATACCGCGTCCGCACGAAGACGTTGAAAAAATAATCCCCAACAAATAAACTTACCGCATCGGCGAATGTCCGGCCGCCGTCCGCGTGTCGGCCGGCATCCTTGCGTTCCGGCGGTTTTTCGTAAATGGATAAAAACGACATAGTCGACGTCGTGGCGGCCGTTCTTTCGTCCGCCCCCGCCCGCTCTTCCGGCGGCGAGCGGCCCGTTACGCCGTTTGGCGAGGCGGCCTCGCGGACGTATAAGTCCGGTGTTTACGCGTCAGGGTATCTGAAGCCGTTTACGGCGCTCAAAAGCGGTCGGCCTTTTCTGAGCGAGTACGACGTAAAGACAATGCTGAGTTCCAATCCGCGCGAAATAACGGTTCCCAAAAACGCCATTATCAGTCCGCTTGCCGAAGATCTTATACAGGAGAAAAACGTAAAAATCAATTATGTATGACGTAAAAAAACTTCTTGGCGCGATGATCCGCAACAACATATCGGACATCCATCTTAAATCTGATTCCGCGCCCTTAGTAAGAGTCAACGGAGAGCTTGTCACCGCGTCCGAGGAAAAGATAACGGCTGAAACGATGAAAACAATCGTTGAATCGGTGCTTTTGCCCGATCAGGCCGAGAAGTTTCGCAGGGATTGCGACATAGATTTTGCATACTCCGTCGAAGGTCTTTCGCGGTTCCGCGTCAATATGAGCATGGAAAGGGGTAATCCGTCCATTGTTCTTCGAGTTATTCCGACGGAAGTAAAAACCTTTGAGGAACTCAACCTCCCCGACGAAGCATTCAGAAAACTCGCCAACGAATCCCGCGGGCTCATACTGATAGCGGGAATAACCGGCTCCGGAAAAACAACCACTCTCAACGCCATTATCAATCACATCAACGAAAATACGCGCGCGAAGATCGTTACCATAGAAGATCCTATCGAGTATTATCATTTCGACAAAAAATCGTCGATCTCGCAGCGCGAAATCGGCCGCGACGCCAAATCGTTTGAGAGCGCGCTGAAATATTCTCTCAGACAGGACCCCGATATCATAGTGCTGGGCGAACTCAGAGATTCCGAGTCGATGAAAGCCGCCATACTGGCCGCCGAGACCGGGCATCTGGTGCTTTCCACCATCCACACCATAGATACTTCTCAGACGATAGACCGCATCATCAGTTCTTACCCTCCGCATCTTCAGTCGGGCGTATGCGCCCAACTCGCCTATGTGGTCAAGGGGATAGTGGCACAGCGTCTGGTGCCTTCCAAAGATTGCTCCGCGCAATACCCCATTTGCGAGATACTTATAGGCACGTCGCTTATAAAAAATATCATCGCGGAGAAAAAGCTCGGCGATATAGCCAAGGCGCTTGAACAGGGCTCTTTTTACGGTATGCGCACGTTCGACCAGGATATATACAAGCTTTTTACCGAAGGTAAGATTTCGTCGGAAACCGCGTTTGAAAACGCCACTAACGTAGACGATCTGTCTTTGCGGCTAAAGGGTATAGAGCGAACCTCATAAAGGGACTTGCCTCCGCCCGCAGAGCCGACATCCGCAGTTGAAAGTCCGCGATCAATGCTCAAAAAATGGGAATTTATCAGGCAGCCGGCGGAAAAAGATTCATCGCGCTGGCGTCTAAAACTCAAAATCGCCGAGGATGACGTCGACAAAATCCTGGGCGAGCTGCCGGGCAATAAGGGAAGGCCGTTTCTGGTCGAGGACGGCGTCTTTGATTTCGGCGCGTATTTTTACAATCTCACGCAAAACGACCACGCGGCCATAGCCGAAATACTCAAAAAGAAGTCGCCCGACGGCAAATGCGGCGGTTTTAACGAAGAAACCGAGGACGTTTTCGCTTCTCTGGCCGCCAAAATCGACGAATCCGCCCGCCTATCGCCGGTTTCTCAGGAATCCGCCAATCGTCCCGCGCCTCCTGCCGCGCCGCCATCCGGCCCACGCAACGGTCATCACAACGGTAATAACGTCCCTGCTTCGCAGGCGGGCGCGGATGCTGCGGTCTCGCCGCAGGAAACTTATTCCGGCGCATTTCTCGTGGAGGATATGCCGCTTAATCCGGAGTATATTTTCGAGCAGTTTGTCGTGGGTTCCAATAATCGCTTTACCCACGCCGCCGCGCTCGCCGTGGCCAAGGCGCCCGGTAAAACTTACAATCCTTTCTTCATACACGGCGGCGTCGGCCTGGGTAAAACCCATTTGATGCAGTCCATCGGGCATTACGTCAAAAAAAACTTTCCGGATTTGAAGGTCCTCTATGTCACCACGGAGAAGTTCGTAGGCGACGTCATCGACGCCATAAGCCACGGCGAAAACAACGCTCTGAGGAACTTTTATAAAACCATCGACGTGCTTCTGGTCGACGATATACAGTCGCTGTCGCAATCCGAATCCATGCAGGACGAATTCTTTCATATTTTCAACCTGTTGCATCAGAATAAAAAACAGATAGTCATAACCTGCGACCGCCCGCCGAAACTTCTTAATATTCTGGAAGATCGGCTTCGCTCCCGTTTCGAGTGGGGGCTTATTGCCGATATGAAATCTCCCACACTGGAAACAAGGGTCGCGATACTTAAGAAAAAAGAAGAAGCCGAGCATCTGGAACTCGACGATAATATACTGCTTTACATCGCTTCCAAGTTGAAATCCAATATAAGAGAACTCGAAGGTTTCCTGAAAAGAATAACCGCGTATTCCACGCTGACTAAGCAGGAAATCAATATTGCCCTGATAAAAACGCTTATGGCGGAACTTCTGCCCGGCGAGGAGAATCCGGATATTACCATGGCCGCCGAACAGGCAGCCAAGTCGCCTGTGCCGCAAATGCCGCCGCAGACAATTCCGAGTCAAAAAATACCCGAACACGATTCGCCCGAGCCGGAGCGTCCGTCTATGGATTCGCTTAGCGAGGCGGACATCAAAATAGTCCCCAAAGGCGTCCAATTTTCGCCCTCGCCGGCGCACACGATACCGCAGCCGGTTCATCAGCAGCCGTCCGTTCACGCCGCCGCGCACGCGTCATTGGATCCGACACTGCGTCCGGTTGATGTGGTGTTCTTTTTTCCGTCGGGGAAAGAGAATGAACTGGCGAAAATAAAAGACAAGTTCGCCGAGGTCATCAAAAAACACAAACTCAAATTTCAACTCGTTTCCGTATTTGACAAACCATACGAAAATAAGGGCAAGATAAATTACGCCATGTTTACCGAACTCTGCAAGACAAACAAGGTCGGCATCTCCGTGGTGCTTGCGCCCCCGCCGGATGCGGGCATTCGGGAAGAGGATTTTGTCAATATTCTGGGAGCGATGATGAGCGATGAAAAAATATCTCTTCAACTGGTTCCGTGGAACGAGATAAACAAGGACTACCGCTATCTCAATCTGGCGTTGGATATAACACTTTCCGGCGCCGACGGCAAGTGACGCCTCGACGATGAAAAAAACGGGATTTTTGCACTCTCTGATTCTTTTTGCTTTCGCCGTGCTGTGGGTCGGCGGCGGTTTGTGGATTACGGTCTGCGCTACGCGTTCCTATGCGGCCGCGCGCGCCGTATCGGCGGCGAAGTCGGCAGTTTCTTCAGGGACGTCGCGCGGCATATATGAGCATTTCGCATCGGAGAAGACACTGGTCAAGATCGGACGCGTATCCGCCAAAACGGGCGCGATAGAGAAGCCCGTGACAAAGACCTCGCGTATGCCGGTGGAGTTTTTCTCCGCGGAGTTCGAGGCAGGGGGGGAATATTACAGAATGTGGTATGCGGCGGCGTTTTATCTGGATTCGCTCAAGCATAAGATGACGCCGGTGGCAATCGGTTGGGTAGTGTGGCTGTTCGCGGGACTTTTTGCGGCGCACTGGCTCAACAGAAAACTTTTATTCGATCCATTGGATGCCCTCTCGTCGATCGAATCCTCGCCCGCCAGAATTCCCAAGGCCATCGAGGCCGCCGCAAGGGCGGTTTTCGACGCGCGATCCCATCTGGCGCTTCATTCGGTGCACTCTTCCGTGTTGCTGCAGGCCGCCAAATCCATATCTTCGCACGTGGACCTCAATCACGCCGTCTCGCGCATACTCGACATAGTTGTGGAGAAATTCCCCGACACTTCCTGCTCCGTGACGTTTCTCGACGATGACGGTTTCATAAGAATAAAAAACACCCGCGGGCTTTCCGCCGAGTTTATCAAAAAAATCAAGCTTCGCCGGGGAGAGGGTTTTGCGGGGGAATGCGTTGAAACCAAAAAAACCATAGTGGTACAGGATACCGATAAGACGTCGAATGCGGCCACCGATAAATTTGTCGCCGGTGAAAACATCAAATCGTTCGTCCACGTTCCCATAGTCGTCGAAAATCGCGCCATCGGGACATTCAATATCAACTCGTACAAGAAGGACTATTTTACCCGCGACATTCTCAGCGTGGCCGCCACGCTCAGCGAATATCTGTCCGTGGCCGTTTCCAACGCCAAACTCTACGAACGTCTGCGAGATTTCAACCGGCGTCTGGAATCGGAAGTGTCCTACACCACCAGCGAATTGCTCAAGACCAACGCGAAACTGGTGCGTAAAATCAGAACGATGAAGAGCGCCATGGAAATCTTCGGCTATTTTGAATCCGAATCCCCGTCGACCGAAATATTGACGAAAGTATTTACCAAAATCCGCGACGTTGTCGGCGCCGATTTTATAGCGTTTGTCACTTGCGACGCGGCTTGCGGACGGTTTAGGCCGCTTTTCAGGGTATCGGGTCTCGGCGATAACGAAACCGCTTTCGGCCGGACGGAATATGCGCCCGCCGAAGTCCCGCCCGCCGCCGAAGCTTTGGCGTCCGGCCGGCCCGTCATCAAAAATTCCCCGACGTCCGACGCTAAATGGAAGATAGTTCCGGAAGGCGTATTCATCAAAACGTCGGCGGTTTTTCCCGTTTTTGCCGGAGGAACCGCCGCGGGAGCCATAATACTGGCAAATAAAATCGGCGAAGGTTTCGACGACGCCGACGCGGAATTCGCAGTTATGGCGGCTTCCCGTCTGGGCGTTTATATACACTGCGAGTACCACTGTCACAAAAAAACGCCCGTTGCGGCGAAAAAATAATAATGCCTTGTCGATCCGGCCTCGCGCCGGCGGCGGCAAAAAACACGGAGGTTTTACAATGCAAATCAGATTAGCCGACAGATTGTCGCGGCTCGGCACCGAAACAGCGTTTGAAGTCCTGGCCAAAGCGAAAGCGCTCGAGGCCAAGGGCAAGGAAATGGTGCATCTTGAAATCGGCGAGCCGGATTTCGATACTCCTAAAAATATCCGCGACGCCGCCAAGAAAGCCATCGACGACGGATGGACGCATTACGGGCCGTCGGCCGGGCTTCCGGAACACCGCGCGGCGATAGCCGAATATATCTCAAAAACCCGCGGCATAAAAGTGCTCCCGGAGGAAGTGGTGGTTACACCCGGCGCCAAACCCATAATCTTCTACACTATGCTCACGGTGTTGAAACCCCGCGACGAGGTTATCTATCCTAACCCGGGTTTTCCGATATACGAGTCGATGATAAAATTCGTCAGCGGCATACCCGTGCCCATTCCCCTGCGCGAAGAAAACGACTTTAACTTCGACATAAAAGAATTCAAAAAACTGGTTACGCCCAACACCAAGGTCATAATACTCAACTCGCCTCAGAACCCCACGGGCGGAGTTCTTCCCAGAAAAGTTCTCGAGGAGATAGCCGATATAGTTCTTCAGCGCGACGACATCGTCGTTCTTTCCGACGAGGTTTACTCCCGTATGCTCTACGACGGACAGGAACATTTTTCCATTGCGTCCATACCCGGAATGAAGGACCGCACGATAATAATCGACGGATATTCCAAAACCTACGCGATGACGGGCTGGCGCGCGGGTTACGGCGTTATGAACAAGGAATACGCCGGCTGGATGACTAAACTTATGACCAACTCCAATTCCTGCACGGCTTCTTTCACGCAGATGGCCTGCATAGAGGCGTTGCGCGGCGACCAGAGCGAGGTCGACAAAATGGTTGCGGAGTTTGCCCGCCGCAGGGATGTTATGGTCGAAGGATTGAATAAAATCCCCGGCGTGAAATGCAAAAAACCCAAGGGAGCGTTTTACGTGTTCCCGAACTTCAGCGAATTCGGAATGAAGTCCAAAGAAATGGAAGAGTTCCTGCTGGAAGAGGCCGGCGTGGCCGCGCTTGCGGGAACATCCTTCGGAGATTACGGCGAGGGATACATACGTTTCTCTTACGCCAATTCCGTGGAGAACATCAAAAAGGCGCTTTCTAAAATAGAAACGGCCCTGAAGCGTCTCCGCTGATAAAAAGCATTTGACATCTCGTCGATAATTTCGTAGAATGTTCGGCTTTCCCCGATAGCCGCCGGGTTGTAGTTCTTCCGGCGGTCCGACGAAAATATCCACGCTTTGCGGATGGGCGTCGCGGCGCCGCTTCAAATCGCTTTCCCGACACAGTCGTTCCACAATATCAAAAGGAGGTCGGAAACCCTTCCAAAGAAAAAGACGGGGCTTCCGGTAATAACTATGAGTCAGAAAGAAATCGTGAGCGCATCGGCGCTGGCGGCAAAAACATCGTATCCATCCTCGGAAATCGCATCGGCCGAACGGCTATTCGCGGCATATCGTTCGATAGTCGTAATGCTGTTCAACTTCGTGCAATCGGGCCATCCGGGCGGGTCGATATCGATGGGAAGGCCGCTGCTTAACATTACCCTCAATAAAAACACCAAACTCGATATAACGGACCTCGACCGCCCCGACTCCGACATTATAGGTATGGCCGCCGGTCATAAGGCGCTGGGGCTGTATTCATATCTGGGGCTGCTCTTTGAGATAGTCAAAATAAAAGACCCCAAACTTTTTGAGTCGATAAAACGCAAAATGCGGTTCGAGGACCTTCTGGGCTTCCGCAAAAATCCCGCCACCGAACTTCCTCTGATGAAGAAATTCTCTTCCAAGCGGCTCGACGGACATCCCACTCCCGAAACACCGGGCGTAGTGGTGGCTACGGGAGCGTCGGGCGTGGGTTTCGGCGCCCTGGGCGGATATGCTTTTGCCAAAAAAGAGTATTACGACGCGCCTCCGACGATAAACATTATCGAGGGAGAGGGGGGAATGACTCCCGGCCGCGTGCACGAGAATCTCGCGCATTTCTGGGCGCTGGACCTTTGGAATCTTATAATTCACGTCGACTGGAACAACGCATCCATCGACGCCGACAATGTGTGCGCCACGGACAAGTGCCGCGGACAATATGTCAACTGGTCGCCTCACACGCTGGGAGCATTGCACGGCCTCAACGTAGTTTACGTCGAAGACGGACGCGACCCTTCAAAAGTCCGCGCCGCGCAGGATCACGTATTCGGCGAATTTATGAGCCGGAAAGAATCGCCCAATATGATAGTGTACCGCACGGTGAAGGGCGAGGGATACTGGGAAGGAAGAAAGTCCCACGGCGCCGGATTCAAGACGGACGCGCCGGAGTATTTCGCCGCGCAGAAAACTTTCGAGGACGCTTTCAACGTAAAAATGATACCCGCCCCCGAAAAACTGACTCTTGAAACAAGAGAAGAGTATCTTTATAAAAATCTGCTCGTCGTCGAACAGGCGTTGAAATCCGACACGAAACTCGTCGACTATGTATTCAACGCGCTGATGTCGTCCCGCGACGCCCTCAATAAAGCCGGCCGCAGGCCCGCGGCAAAAAGCGCCGATATATCGACGGTTAAGGCGCCGTCCGGCAAGTTCTCGGAAACGAATCCTCCCGCCGAAATCATCCATAAACCCGGTTCCGCGGTTACACTCAGGGAATCGCTCGGCAATACGCTTCATTACTTCAACGCTTACACGGGCGGCGGTCTTTACGGCTTCGCGGCCGACCTCGTGGGTTCCACAAGCTTAAATCTTATGTGCGAGGACTTTCAGAAAAAGGGATTCCTCACCTGCGAAAATCCCTACGCCAAAATAATTCCCACGGGAATTTGCGAAGACGGCGGCTCGTCGCTGATATCGGGCATTTCGGCCACCGGACATTATGTGGGAGTGGGAAGTTCGTACGCCACTTTCATGAGCCCCATGGGATTTACGGCCGCGCGGCTTTTTGCCATCGCCTACCAGGCGAAGCACGGCGCCGATATGGCTCCGATGATACTGATTAACGCTCACGCGGGTCTTAAAACCGGAGAGGACGGACCGACTCACGCCTGTCCGCAGACCCTTTCTCTGTGGAAGGGATTTGATAAATTAAACGTGAAAGTTGTCACGCTTACTCCCTGGGATCCCAACGAAATCTGGCCGCTTATGATAGCGGCTCTCAAACTTCGTCCCGCCGTCATAATTCCTTACGTGACGCGGCCGGCCGAGACGGTTGTCGACAGGGAAAAAATAGGACTTCCTCCCGCCGCCGTCGCCGCCGCCGACGGCATATACCGCGCGCGCACCGCTAAAAAATCTTCGAAAACGGTGATATATCAGGGCGCCGAAGTCGGCACGGAACTGCCGGGAGTGCTTGAAGCGCTGGACAAGGATGATGTTGACGTCAACATTCTCTACGTCGCGAGTTCCGAACTTTTCTCCAATCTTTCCGCCGATAAACGGGAAAAAATACTGCCGGTCGAGTTCAAGAAAAACGCTATGGCCGTCACCGGTTTTACGATTGATACAATGTACGAATACCTGCTTTCAGAAGAGGGCAGGGCAGCGTCGCTGCATCCTTTCAAGAAAGGCGTTTTCCTTGGTTCGGGACCGGGTTCGGAAGTGCTCAAACAGGCCGGACTCGACGCCGCTGCGCAAGTCAAAGCCATAAAAGAATTCGTCGGTAAGTGACTATGTCATTCTGAGGAGTCACCTTGCGGGTGACGACGAAGAATCTTGTCTTAATAGATTCTTCGCTTCTCTCAGAATGACGTGATTCGGACAATAATTATGCAGATAAGCGAACTGATTCGCGCGGCATCCGGAAGCGTCAAGCCGGATTTATGCCTGAAAAACGGCCGGGTCGTCAACGTGCTTTCGGGCGAAATCGAACGCGCCGATATTCTGGTGCACAAGGGCTATATAGCGGCCGTCGGCGCGCATTTGCCCCGCGCCCGACATTCCATAGATATGGGCGGATCGTTTGTCGCGCCCGGTTTTATCGACGGTCACGTGCATATAGAGTCGTCGATGATGTCCGTATCCGAGTTCGCCCGCGCCGTGTCGTCGCGCGGTGTGACATCGGTAATCACCGACGCCCACGAAATCGCCAACGTTCTTGGCATCGACGGAATAAAGTATATGCTTGAATCGGCAAAATATCAGCCGCTTAATGTATTTTTTATGCTTCCGTCGTGCGTTCCCGCCACCAAAATGGAAACGGCGGGCGCGCGTTTGTCCGGCTTCGACCTTTATCCGTTTCTTAAAGAAAAGTGGGTGGTCGGCCTGGGCGAAGTAATGAATTTTCCCGGCGTCATAATGGCCGACGAGGATTTGCTCGACAAAATGAAGATTGCCGCCGGCAAAAGAATCGACGGGCATTCTCCCGGACTTTCCGGAGCGGGTCTGGCCGCCTATATAGCATCCGGCATAACGTCGGACCACGAATCCACCACCCTTGCGGAGGCGCGCGAAAAACTTCGCAGAGGAATGTACGTAATGGTTCGCGAAGGCACTTCCGAGAAGAATCTCGCATCCCTGATACCTCTTGTCAACGAAAAAAATTACTCGCGCTTTTTCTTTGTTTCCGACGACAGACATCCGCACGACCTGGTGAAAGAGGGTTCCATAGATCATCTTGTAAGAAAAGCCGTGTCTCTGGGTCTGGCCCCCCTGACGGCCATAAGAATGGCCACGATAAACACTGCGGAATACTTCCGTCTTCCGCGCATCGGCGCGCTGGCTCCGGGTTATCAGGCCGACATCGCCGTGTTCGACAGTATGCGCGCAATTCGTCCGCGAATGGTTATGCGGCGCGGCGCGGTAGTCGCCAAAGACGGGAAGTTCGTTGCGCGCAAAGTCCGCATCGCGGCCCGTCTCAGAGGTTCGGTAAATGTGCGATGGCTCGACGCAAAAGATTTCGCGGTGCGCGCCGAGGGAAAGCGCATTAAAGTAATCGAGGTCGTTCCCCATCAAATAGTAACCCGCAAAAAAATAATGCGCGCAAAGGTCGAAAAAGGCCTGGCCGTTTCCGATACGGCGAACGACGCGCTTAAAATGGTCGTGGTGGAACGGCATCAGGCGTCGGGCGCAATCGGCAAAGGATTTGTGAAGGGCTTCGGTCTTAAAAGGGGCGCGATAGCCCAGTCCGTCGCGCACGACTCGCATAATATCATAGCGGTCGGCGCCGACGACCGGTCCATTTATTCGGCCTGCGTCGACATAGTAAAAATGGGCGGCGGTTTAAGCGTTGCCGACGGCGACAACATTCTTGCGCGTATGCCTCTGCCGATAGCCGGACTTATGACCGACGAGCCGCTTGAGTCGGTAGTGACGTCTCTGGAAGAACTGCTTGCCGCGGCGCGAAAACTCGGCTGCGGATTGCCCGATCCGTTTATGACGCTGTCTTTTATGGCGCTGCCGGTAATACCGGAACTGAAACTGACGGATAAAGGTCTTGTCGACGTAAATAAAATGAAAATTACGGAGCTTTTCGAATGACGCGCAAACTCGTCGCGCTTGTCATACTCGATTCATTCGGCGCGGGAGCCCTTCCCGACGCCGCTGAATACGGCGATGCGGGCGCCGACACGCTCGGTCACATCGCCGGACAAACCAAGAATTTTAATCTGCCCAATCTGGCGCGGCTGGGACTTTATGAATTGATAGCTCCTTCGGCCCGGCCGGCTTTTCCGCCCGGAAAAATCACCGGCTGCTACGGCAAAATGGCCGAGGCCTCGGACGGTAAAGACACGCCCATAGGCCACTGGGAGATAACGGGACTTATCACCGAAAAACCGCTGCCCACTTATCCCGACGGCTTTCCCAAAGAATTAATCGAGCGCTATGAAAAAATCATAGGCGTCAAAACCCTCGGCAATTACGCCGCCTCCGGCACGGAGATTTTAAAACAACTCGGCGACGAGCATTACAAAACCGGATATCCGATAGTATACACTTCGGCCGACAGCGTTTTTCAGGTGGCCGCGCACGAGGATCCCAAAATTTTCGGGCTCAAAAAACTTTACGAAATATGCGAAGCCGTCAGAAAAATGCTGGCGCCTCCGCATAACGTGGGCCGCGTTATCGCGCGGCCGTTTATCGGCGAGCCGGGGGCGTTTGCGCGCACGTCGAACCGTCACGATTACGCCCTCGACCCCGCCGGCGAGACGCTTCTTGACAAACTCCGGAAAGCCGGCGTGAGAGTGTCGGCCGTCGGAAAAATATACGACATATTCAACGGTAAAGGCATCGACGAAACCGTTCGCACGCGCGACAACCGCGACGGAATGGCGCGAACGCTTGAAGCCGTCCGCAAAGCCGTCGACGGGCCGTCGGGAACCAAAACTTTCGTGTTCACGAATCTGGTCGATTTCGATATGCTCTGGGGACATCGCAGAAATGTCGCGGCTTATTACGAGGGGCTTAAGGAGTTCGACGATTTTCTGCCGCGGCTGGAAGATGCTCTCGGCGATGAAGGCGTTCTTCTGATAGCGGCCGACCACGGCTGCGACCCCGCCTACGCCGCTCATACCGACCACACCCGCGAACACGTGCCCGTGCTTGTCTCGGGACAAGGCGTTAAGAAAGGAATAAATCTGGGCGTCCGCAAAACCTTCGCCGACGCCGGGCAGACAATATCCGAATTGTTCGGGGCGGAGCGAACCGCCGCGGGAGTTTCATTCGCCAAGGAAATAGTTCTTTGAGCGCTTCCTTGTTACTTATCGTTTTGATAGTTGTTGTCGCGTTGGCGTTCGATTTTACCAATGGATTCAACGACTCCGCCAATATTGTGGCGGCCGCCATAATGTCCCGCGCCATAGGACCGTCGACGGCGTTGTTGTTGGCGGCAGTTTCGGAATTCGTGGGAGCGTATTTTTTGGGAACGGCGGTCGCTTCAACGGTAGGGAAAGGCATCATAGACCCCGCGGGATTTACCGCTTCGGGCGGCGCCGCCGGCGGACTTGCGATTCTTTCGGCGCTGTTCGGCGCCATAGCGTGGAACGTAACTTCGTTGAGAATGGGAGTGCCGTCGTCGTCTTCGCACGCGCTCATAGGCGGACTTATCGGAGCATTCATAGCACTGGCCGGATTTCACAGCGTTTACTGGAACAAGGTCGCGCAGGTAATCTCTATAATGATAATATCGCCTGTCATCGGAATTGCCTCGACTTTTATATTCGCGAAACTCACGTTGCTGTTTGCATCGTGGAGTTCTCCGCGCATAAACAAGATATTCCGCAAGTTTCAGATCGTCGCTCTCGTGACACAGGCGCTTGCGCATGGCACCAACGACGCGCAGAAGACAATGGGAGTGATAACTTTTGCTTTGATAGCGATGGGCTTTCTTGCCGCGCCCGATGCCGCCGCCGCGCTGGTCGTGCCCAAATGGGTAACAGCCGCCTGCGCCGCGGCGATAGCGCTTGGAATGGGTTCGGGCGGACGCAAGATAATAAAAACTCTCGGCGGAAAACTTTATAAAATCCGGCCCGTTCACGGCTTCGCTTCTCAGACGGCTTCGTCATTGATAATCGCGGCGACATCGTTTTTCGGATATCCCATTTCGACGTCGCAGGTCATTTCGTCTTCGGTGATGGGCGCCGGCGCGGCATTCCGCCCCAAAATGGTCCGGTGGCAGGTCGCAAAGGATATGGGTATGGCGTGGCTCGTAACCATACCGGTGAGCGCCCTTGTCTCGGCTTTGATTTTTTCGGTCGTCAAAAAGATTTTACTTTAACAAAAACCTCGCGGCATAAGGAAGGTTAACATGTGGCCTTTTAAAAAACGTCCCGATTTTTTCGATATGCTCGCGGCGCAATCGGCAAAAGTCGAGGAAGGACTGCAGACGCTTGTCGAGTTTATGGATGAACCGTCCAAAGAAAAAGCAAAAAAAATTAACGATCTTGAGGAAGAGGCGGACGAACTCCGCAGAGTGTTAATCGACGAATTGAACCGCACTTTCGTCACGCCGATAGACCGCGAGGATATATTCGCCCTGTCGCGCGACATCGACGATTTGATAGATTACGCTAAATCCACCGTCGAGGAAATGACTCTTTTTGAAGTCAAACCGGATATATCCATAAAAAGCATGGTCGAAGCTCTTTCCGGCGCGGCGCGCGAGATAAACTTTGCGATGAAAAATCTCAAAGAACGTCCCGGCGTGGCCGAGGAACACATAGTAAGAGCCAAAAAAATAGAGAATTATGTAGAACATCGTTACAGGGAAGGTTTAGCCGAATTATTTAAGACAAACGACACCATAAATATAATGAAAACACGCGAGATTTACCGCCACCTTTCCAACGCGGCCGACCGCGTATCGGACGCCGCCGACGTTATGGGCGATATTCTCGTTAAAACCGCATAAAGGGAGACGTAGTAAGATGACTATAATTGAAAAACTCAAAGAATCCGAAAATTTTCTTGAGACCAAAACATCCATACGGCCCGAGATAGCGCTGGTTCTGGGCTCAGGTCTCGGCGGCGTGGTGGATATTATCGGGAACAAAACCGTGATACCTTACAAAGATATACCGCATTTTCCCGTGTCCACCGTTTGCGGACACGCCGGACAGCTCGTATTCGGAACGCTCGAAGGCAAGTCGGTCGTGGCTATGCAGGGCCGCGTGCATTTTTACGAAGGGCATCCGATGAGCGTAGTCACCTATCCGATACGCCTGATGAAAAAACTCGGCTGTTCCAAATTGATACTGACCTCCGCGGTGGGAGGTATAAACGAGAGCTATGCGCCCGGCGACGCCGTGGTCATAACCGACCATATAAACTTTATGGGCACGAATCCTCTTATAGGCGGGCATTGCGACGATTTCGGACAGAGATTCCCGGATATGAGCCGCGTATACTCGTCGCGCCTGGCGGGCATTGCGATTGATACCGCCCAAAAAATGAACATCCGCGCCCACGTCGGCGTTTATTTCGCGTCGACCGGCCCGTCATACGAGACACCTTCGGAAGTCAGGGCTTTTGCCAAACTCGGCGGCGACGTCGTGGGAATGTCGGTTGTGCCGGAAGCCATAGTGGCCAACCAGTCGGGCATTGAACTTCTGTGCCTTTCTTATGTGTCGAATATGGCCAGCGGAATTTCCAAAAAAGGACTCTCTCACGAAGAAGTCATGGAAGTCGGACGTGAGGCCGGCGGCCGCCTGTCTAAACTTATTGCCGCGGTCGTTAAGTCGGCTTAAACGCGGGAGATATATATGAGAATATACGACATAATCTATAAGAAGAGAAATAATCTGGAACTTTCCGCCGACGAAATTAAATATATCGTCGAGGCGTATACCAAAGGCGACGTCCCCGACTACCAGATGGCGGCCTTTCTTATGGCCGTTTTTATACGGGGGATGGCCGACGCCGAACTGGCCGAACTCACGGCCGCTATGACCGAATCCGGCGAGATAATGGATTTGTCCGACATAAAATCGCCCAAAATCGACAAACACTCCACGGGCGGCGTGGGCGACGGCATATCGCTGGCGCTGGCGCCCCTTGCGGCCAGTTTCGGCGTGGTCGTGCCTATGATGTCCGGCAGAGGACTGGGGCATACCGGCGGCACTCTGGACAAACTCGAATCGATACCCGGTTTCAGGGTGGATCTTTCCGCGGGCGATTTCAAAAAGCAACTCGATAAAATAGGCGTCGCGATAATAGGTCAGACGGAAAAAGTCGCCCCGGCCGACAAAAAAATCTACGCTCTGCGCGATGTCACCGCCACGGTCGACTCCATACCTCTTATAGCCGCTTCCATAATGTCCAAGAAACTCGCCGAAGGCGCCGATGGTCTTCTGCTCGACGTAAAAACCGGCTCCGGCGCGTTTATGAAAACGCTCGAAGATTCAAAAAAACTAGCCGGAGTTATGGTAGCCATAGGCCGCAAGTCCGGTAAAACTATGCGTGCCGTGATTACCGATATGAGCCAACCGCTGGGGAATGCGGTCGGTAATTCGCTTGAAATCGAACAGACGGTTTCCGTGCTCAAAGGCCGCGGCCCCGAAGATTTCAGCTCGCTTGTCGTAGAACTCGCCGCGCGGATGATAGTGATGGCCGGCGTTTTTGACAAAATTGAAGACGCCCGTTCCGCCGCCGCAAAAAATCTTTCGTCGGGCGCCGCGCTTGCAAAATTCGCCGCTATGGTCGAAGCTCAGGGCGGCGACCCCGAAGTGGCCGCGTCTCCGGATAAAATTCTGCCTCGCTCCAAATTCGCGGAGGACATAAAAATTCCGGGCGGCGGTTATATATCGGAAATTAAGACCGACGACGTCGGCATATGTTCTTTGGAACTGGGCGCCGGCCGCGCCAGTAAGGAAGATAAGATAGATTACTCCGCCGGAATAGTCCTGCATAAAAAGGTCGGCGACAAGATATCGTCCGACGAGGCCGTCGCGACATTTTCGTATAACAAAGCGCGTTCGCCCATTTCGGAAATAAAGAAAAAGTTCGCCGAATGTTTCAAGGTGTCTCAAACGCCGCCGCAAAAGCCGCGGATGATTCACGACGAGATAAAGTAAAAGTGAATAGTGGTTAGTCTTTTACTATTCACTAACCACTAACCACTTGTCCTACACACTACAATGACAGATAAATGGCAAGTAGCAGAAATAGACCGTGACAAAGTCAGGGAGTTTTCCCGGGCGCTGGGCATAAAGCCCATAGTCGCCCAACTTCTTCTTGTCCGCGGTGTCAAAAATCTCAAAGAGGCCGAGGCGTTTCTTAACCCGGATCTGGCCTCTCTGCCCAACCCGTTTCTGCTGCGCGACATGGAAGCGTGCGTGGAGCGGATACGCAAGGCCATCGCCGCCGGAGAGAAAATCCTCATTTTCGGCGACCGCGACGTCGACGGTATAACATCGGTTTCCATACTTAACAGGACGATTAAAACTTTGGGTGCCAAGCACGTTTTCTGGTATATACCTTCGACGGAGGGTTACGGGCTCAACGTGCCTGCCGTCGAGCGATTCAAAAAAGAGCACAATATAACTCTCCTTATCACGGTAGATTGCGGCATATCGAACAGAGAAGAGATAAAAATCATCCGCGAAATGGGCATAGACGTAATCGTGACGGATCATCACGAACCTCCGGAAAAAATCCCTGAGTGCACGGCGGTGCTCAATCCGAAACTCGCAGGTTCGCAGTATCCGTTCAGGGATCTGGCCGGATGCGCCGTGGCCTTCAAAGTCGCGCACGCTTTGCTTTTTTCGTACAACCCTTATTATAACGAGGAACTTGTGGCCGTCGACATAGAGACCACGGGGCTTCATCCGCGCTATTCGGAAATATGCGAGATAGGCGCGGCCCTTACAAAAAACGGCGGGATAACGGCCACTTTTCAGACGCTGGTAAAAACGAAAAAACCGATCCCCTCGGATGTCTCGGCGATTCACGGGATTACCGACGATATGTGCGTTTCGGCGCCGCCTCTTAAAGAGGCGCTCGTGAAACTCGCCGACTTTATCGGATCGAGGCGTCTGCTCATACACAACGCTCCTTTCGACCTTTCCTTTTTAAGACACGCTTTCAAGGCGGAGTTGCGCAGCTCTCTTGACAACGACTGCATAGACACGCTGAGGATGTCGCGGCTGCATTTTCCGTTTAAGTCGCACGCGCTTACTTCGCTGGTGTCCGATATGAAAATAAGCGTCAGCGAGCACCACAGGGCGCTTGCCGACGCAATGGCCTGCGCGCAGGTATTCTGGCGCCTGCAGGAAATGTCCGATGCGCGGGTAAAATATTTTCTTGAGGACCATCTCGACCTTGTTTCCGTCGGCACTCTTGCCGACATAATGCCTCTTGTGGGCGAAAACAGAATTCTCGTAAAGCGCGGACTCGAACTGCTTACCAATTCCAAAAAAGCCGGAGTAAAAGAGATTGTCGAAGGCGCGCTGCGCGAGCGGAACACGCTTTCGCTTACGTCAAAATACGTTACGTGGAACATAACGCCGCTCCTTAACGCCGCCGGAAGAATGGGCAAAGCCGACGTGGCCTGCCGGCTTTTGATGTCGACAAAGACCGACGAGGCGCGCGACCTCTACGGCGAAGTCGTAAAACTGAATCTTGACCGCAAGGAATTGCAGACAGTAAACGTAGAAAAATTTTTCTCGAAACTCAAAACACAGTGCGATACCCAAAAAGACAGAATAATAGTCATATCCTCCGACGAAGCCGAGCACGGCGTCACGGGAATAGTCGCCTCCAATATCGTCAGGTCGCTCAAAAAACCGGCCATTCTTTTTGTCGTCAAAGACGGTATAGCGCAGGGCGCCGGCCGCTCTTCCGGAGGTTTCAACCTGCTTGCGGCCGTCGAGCAACTCTCGGGGATGCTGATAAAATACGGCGGACATAAATCCGCCGTCGGGCTTTCTATGAAAGTCGAAGACGTCGACGAGTTCCGCAGAAGGATAAACGAGATCGCCGCCAAAGAGCCGCCGCCCGTCGAGGAACCGGTGATACTGGTTGATGTCTGCGTTGCTCCGGAAGACATAACCTCTGATTTCCTCAGGCAGATAGAGCAGCTCGAACCTTTTGGCCTTGAAAATCCGGCTCCGGTCTTCTGGGTCAAAGGCCTCAGAGTTCAGTCGGTCTCGCGGATGGGCGCCGGCGGTGAGCATTTAAGATTGCGTTTCGCCAAAAACTCAACGGGACTCTCGGCCGTCGGATGGGGACTCGGAAGTATGAGCGATGACATTTCGCGCTGGGACAGTGTGGACGTCGTCGGTCAAATCGAATCGAATTTCTGGCAGGACAAAGAGTATATGCAGCTGCAGATAATGGATATAAGCCCCGCGCCGCTTTGAGCGTCCGGAGAACTACATAAGGAGACACAATCAATGAGTTATGCCGATTTCATTTCCGAACGCCTGTCCGCCGACGCGGGTTTTGTCGCCGTCGTATCGAAAATCAAGTCCCTTAAAAAGGGCGACAAAGTGCTGCTGTTCCCGCACGACGATCCCGACGGCCTTACCGCCGGCGTCATACTCGAAACTCTTATGAAGTCGCGCGGAGCCGACGTCCGCACCGTGATACTTCCGACTTACGAACTCAGCGCCGCGGAACTCGACGCAAATCTTAAAGGTGAAAAACTGGTCGTCATAGCCGACAAAGGCACCATAGGATATTACGACGACTACACGACCAGGGCCGAAATAATGGTGGTGGACCATCACCCGCCCCAGAGCGGCGAAATCAAGAAGGCCATAGTGTTTAATCCGTCGGTAAAACAATACACGCAGACATCCACATCGCATATGGCGCACATGCTCGCCGCCGCGCTTTCATCCGCCGACGCCAGGACGGATTATCTTGCTCTCGTCGGAATGAAAGCCGACTGGGCGATAGAACCCGCCACGGATTTTGTGTGCGAATACTGCAAGCCGTTTTACGCCGAAGCTGCCCTGAAATATCCCTCGCTGACGGCAAAGGTAAAAGCCGCTCCGACGATGTTCGAGGTAAAACAGCGCGAAGTCACGACGCTGCTCAACCAGATAAGCGAGTTCTATTTTGTGCTTTCGGGAGGCGGTTTTCAGTATTATTACGAGCCCCGCCAGAACGAGTTTGCCTACGAAGTGCTCAAAGCGTCGACCTTCGCGTCGTGGAGCGATTTCGCCGCGTTCCGGTCGTCGCTTTCCGAGAAACTCATAACTTCGGCGATTTACGAGCACTTCCGCGAGGACTGGTCGAGTTTGTCCACGCTGTTCGATTATTCCGTCGAGATCGGGACCAAGGGAAATCAAAAAGTGTTTTTCTTCCTGGGTAACGACGTGCGCTGGATGCCGATGGCCGGCTCCGTCAAACTTTATGATTTAAAGACCCGTGCCGGCGGAGGCGAAGCGGCCTTCATTATGACGAATCTCGAACCCGGCGGTGGAGTGCATTTCTCGTTCCGCTCGACGGGCGGCGATATTCATTTGGGAAAACTTGCGAGTTCCACCGCCGAGGCGCTCATAGCCAAATACGGTCAGCGCGGCGTCATTTCAGGCGGAGGACATCCGGTCGCCGCCGAATGCAAAACCCGTTCGGCAGGCGTGCCCCTTGCGGAGGCCTTGAAGATATTTTTAGAGACACTGCCGGAAGCGTTGAAGTGAAAAATTGAGTCAATTGAAAAATACTCCTTTTTCCCGTATGTCATTTCCGAATGTTGTTATCGGGAATCCATACTGCGGAGGAAACCTTGAATTTCCGCTTTAGCGGGAATGACGTGACAAGGGTTTTTCAACGGTCTCAAATTAAGAAGTCGGTGAATTTAGCGATGGAAAGCGCCGGACGCCGACAGCGTCCCGGTGTTTTTCTGATATTTGCGGAGGCAATATGGCTGACAAAGACAAGCTGCCTGTGGTAAAAATCGGAGTTATAGGCGGCAGCGGAGTGTACGAAATCGAGGGCATTAAAAACTTAAAGGAATACGATATCCCCACACCCTTCGGGAAAACATCCGACACGATAATCGTCGGAGAACTCGGCGGCGTACCGTGCGCTTTCCTTCCGCGCCACGGCCGCGGGCATCGCATTTCTCCGTCGGAAGTCAACTCCCGCGCCAACATTTACGCGATGAAAGCGTTCGGTGTGGAAAGAATTATCGCCGTGTCGGCGTGCGGCTCGCTCAAAGAGGAAATAGAGCCGGGCGATTTCCTGATACCCGATCAGCTCTTTGACAGAACCCGAGAGCGGCCTCGCAGTTTTTTCGGCGAGGGAATTGTGGGACACGTCGGTTTCGCGGAGCCGTACTGCAAACAATTAAGCGAATTGCTGTTCGCCAAAAGCAGGGAACTCGGCATTAAATCGCATCTCGGCGGCACATACGTCTGCATCGAAGGCCCTATGTTCTCGACCAAAGCCGAATCAAAGGTCTGGCGCGGGATGGGATTCTCCATCGTCGGTATGACCAACCTGCCGGAAGCGCGCCTGGCGCGCGAAGCCGAAATATGCTTCACCACGGTGGGGCTCGTGACCGACTACGACGTTTGGAAAGAAGGCGAAGAGGTTACCGTCGAGAAGGTGGTCGCCACCATCACCAAAAACGTGGCCAATGTCAAAAAACTTTTGAAGGCGCTCGTCGGAGAAATCAAGCCGGAACGCGATTGCGCCTGCAAAGACGCTCTGCGCGGCGCCATAATGACGGCGCCCGAAGCCATAGATAAAAAGACGTCGGAAAAACTCAAACTGATAATAGGCAAATACATATGAAAAAAACAGCGTCATCGCCGTCCGCCCGAAAAAAATCGGCCGATTCGTCCATACTGGTAGTCGGTTCCGTGGCGCTCGACAGTGTCAAGACGCCCTTCGGCGAAGTCAAAGACGCCCTCGGCGGTTCGGCCACATACTTCGGCGTGTCGGCGTCGTACTTCGCGCCGGTAAAACTTGTTGCCGTAGTCGGAAAGGATTTTCCGTCCAAGCACGTCAAACTGTTGAAGTCCCGCGGAATCGACACGAGCGGTCTGCTCCGCGCGCCGGGCAAGACGTTTCGCTGGAAGGGCTATTACGAATATGACCTCAACAACGCGCGCACACTCGACACCAAGCTGAATGTCTTTGCCGATTTCAAGCCCGAACTCGACGATGCCGCCCGCGACAGCCGATATGTGTTTCTGGGCAATATAGACCCCGAAATACAGACGGGAGTTCTTAAAAAAATCAAAAAACCGCGCTTAGTCGGCGCGGACACCATGAACTTCTGGATAGAGCGCAAACCCGAAGCGCTCAAAGAAATGATACGTTTCGTCGATGTCCTCATAATCAATGAAGGCGAGACCAGAGAGTTCGCCAAGGAGAAAAATCTCGTGCGCGCCGCCCGACGGATAATGTCGTGGGGGCCGCGATGGCTCGTCGTAAAACGCGGAGAGTACGGCGCCCTTCTGTTTTCGCAAAGCGAAGTTTTCGCCGCGCCGGCGTATCCGCTGGAAAATATTTCCGATCCCACGGGCGCGGGCGACAGTTTCGCCGGCGGCTTCATGGGCGCGCTGGCGTCGTCGGGAATGTCGGCTTTGTCCGGGAAAATATTCCCGTCGATGGCCTCCGCCGTCGTTTCCGGCAGCGTGATGGCTTCGTTCAATGTGGAATCATTCAGCTTGGGCCGTCTGGCCAATCTCGACGGAAAAAAGATTGCCGCGAGGTTCGGGGAGTTTATTCGTCTTACGCGATTCGCCTGAAAGCCGATCGCCCGGTAAATATCGCCGCCGCGCATATCGCGGCGCAATGGAGAAAAGTTATGATGAAGATAGGAAGAGATTTCACGAACCTGCTGAACACTTCGTTTCTGACGGAGTCGGAAAGAAAAGACCTTAAGTCGGGAAAACTTGCCGTGTCGGACATGGACGCGCGCGTGCAGATTCGCGCCAAAGCCGACGTCGTAAACCAGATAAAGGTCGCCAAGGAAACCGGTCTCGATCATGTGGAGTTAGATGGAGGCGTGCCGAATCCGTACCTTGAGCTTTCGTCGGACAAAATAGCCGAAGCGCGGGAATACGCCGTAAAAAACGGCATCTCCCTGTCATTTCATCTGCCCTACACTTTCGTGGCGGCGGCAACGGCTTCCTTCCAGGAGTCCGACCGGAAAGTCGCGGTGGAACTTCTGAAAAAATACATAGACGTGGCCAAAGCGCTGGGATGTAACAACGTTAACATGCATCCGGGCGCAGTGCCTTTTTACCAGGCGGTGGGAGAATACAAAAAAATCGTGAAGTCCAGCGTGATAAAATCCCTGGAGGAACTTGTTCCCTACGCGGAGTCGAAAGGTCTTTCCTTCCATATGGAAAACAACACGGCTTTCGATTCGATTTGTTTTGAAGTCGCCGAATGTCTGGAAATTATCGACGCCGTCAATAAAAAAGGTTCCAAGGTCAAGTTCTGTTTCGACATAGGTCACTGGTTCACAAGAGCCGACGTGGGGATGACGATTCCGGAACCTCCCGAAAATATAATGAACGAAATTCCCGCGGGCTATCTCGGGCAGATACATCTCAACGACTACATACCCGTCATAAAGAAATTTCATCCGCCCCTGCACTACCAGAAGGGTCTTCTGAAAAAAGACAATCTCGTCCGTCTGGCCAAAATGCTCAAAGATAAAGGCGCAGACCTGATAGTGGTTGAAACGGCCGTAAGAGACGTCGACGAGTTGCTCGCCGCCCGCGAAATAATGGATGCCGAGAGTAAGTTTTTGAGGGACGTGCTTAAAGAAGCGGGAGTGTAATGTTTTTGTTTCCGGCGCTTTTTCTTTGGACAAGTAAAAAGAGCGAATAACCAGGAGGATTACGAATGTTCTACATTTTTCTTATGGGAAGACCCGGCTGCGGCAAGTCGGAAATTTACCGCCGCGTGGCCGAAGAGCTTAAAAACCGAAAACTCGCGTCGGATTTCCTCAGAGTAGACGATTTTCCTAAACTCTGGGCCAAGTTTCAGGGCGATGACGCCGCTGACAAAGCCGGCACACCGCGCAAATATTCGCGCGCGACGGCGGACGGCGGTTATCTCGTCACCAACGACGGAGTATGGGACGAAATCCTCAAAGAAGTCGACGCCGACCTCAAAGACCTTTCGCGGCCCGGACGCGCGATATTCATAGAGTTTTCGCGCCCGAATTACGTGCATTCGATACTGGAAAATTTTTCCGGAAGCGTGCTCGACACCGGAGTCGTGGTCTACATCGACTGCTCCTTTGAAACCTGCTGGCAGAGGAACGTCAGACGTCACGAGGCCGCCGTCGCCGCGGGCGGCGACGACCATCTGGTAAGCCGCGAAGAGATGGAAAAAACTTATCTTCACGACGACCGCGACGCTCTCGTGAAAAACAACAGGATACCGGTTGTCGTCGTTGATAACGAAAAAGACGGCACCGAGCATCTTGCCGCCGCCACCGCGGCCGTGCTCGCGGAAATGGAGAAAATCGTCAAGTCAAGAAAAATAAGCATCTAAAAGAGGCGTACAATGATAGACGCAAAAACAGCACACCTGCTTCCCAAGGCCGACCTCCACTGCCATCTCGACGGTTCCGTGCGCACTTCCACGATCCGCGATCTGGCCGGGAAGGCCGGCGCTAAGCTTCCTGCCGAAGACCTTGCCGAACTGGAAAAATACGTCAGGGTGCCCGAAACCTGCCGGTCGTTGACGGAGTTTCTGGCGTGCTTCAACTTTTTCTACGACTTCTTGAAATCGCCGGAAGCCGTCGAAAGGATAGCTTACGAGCTTGTCGAGGACGCGGCCAAAGAAAACGTGCGTATAATCGAGGTGCGCTTCGCCCCGCCCCTGCAGGAAACCGATAAGTTTTCCGCCGACGAAGTGGTGCGCCGCGCGCTTGCCGGTCTTGCCGCCGGAGAGAGTGATTTTAAGGTAAAGACGGGAGCCATACTTTGTTTCTATCGGTCGCTTTCCGAGACCCGGAACGACGCCACGCTTTCGTCGCTCAAAAAATATTTCGGCAACGGCGTGATAGGCGCGGATCTTGCTGGCGACGAGTCGCGCTATCCGTTTTCGCTCTACGCGAAATATTTTCGCGCCGCGGTGGATATGAAAGTGCCGCTTACAGCCCACGCCGGCGAAGCCGCCGGGCCCCAGAGCATTAAAGCGGCTCTTGACCTCGGCGCAAAAAGAATAGGACACGGAACGCGCTTGCGCGAGGATTCCGAATTACTTAAACGGGTTGTCGCCGAGGGCGTGCCGCTTGAAGTGTGCGTCACGTCGAACGTTCAGACGCAAACAGTGCCCGATTATTCCGATCATCCGATAAAAAAATACTACGACGCCGGCGTCAAGGTGACGTTAAACACCGACGACCGTTCCGTATCGGGCATTGATTTGAGCTACGAAGTAAAAAAAATATCCGAGGTCTACGGATTCGACGATAAAGACATAGCCCGCATACTGGAAAACGGATTCGATGCGTCGTTTATCGACGAGAAAACAAGAAAAGAAGTTTTATCGCGGGCCTCAAAAGAGATAAAAGAAATACTGAAAATTTAAAACGGAGGTTTCAAAAGTTTATGGATAAAAAATATCAGGAATTGCTCGAAGCCGCAAAAGCCGCCCGCAAAAACTCTTACAGCCCCTATTCAAAGTTTCCCGTGGGAGCGGCTCTCTTGACGGAAGACGGAAAAATCTTTACCGGCTGCAATGTCGAAAACGCCTCCTACGGTTTGACTAATTGCGCCGAGCGCACCGCGATATTCAAAGCCATTTCCGAGGGCTCCAAAAAATTCAAGGCCATAGCCATAGTGCTCGACGCTCCCGATTACGGAGCGCCCTGCGGCGCGTGCCGTCAGGTTATATACGAGTTCGGTCCCAATATCGACGTCATAATGGGCACGGTGTCGGGTAAGTCCGAGGTAAAAAAAATCTCGGAACTTATACCTCTGGCATTCGGACCGGAGAATCTTTGATAGAAAAACAGGAGTGTAGCGGCGGGATTGCTATCCCGCAATAATATGCCGCATAGCAATGCGGCCGCTATCATCTCCGCTAAAAAGGAGAAATAATGACGAGAGAACTCAATCGCCGCAAAGAAACGAACGAGTTGCTTCTGAAACTATCCGCCAAGTACGGACTTCCGAAACTTGAAGCCGTCGTCAAGGACGAAAATTCCATACTTTTCGGCAAGGACGTGTATGTGTGTCTGCACGACATCGTGGCCGCGTCCATGGAGACCGGGGATACTCTTGAAAATCTGAAAAACGCCAAGAATATTTATAACTCGCCGGTGTTCGCCGTCAACGCAGCCAAGGGAGTATTCAGAATACAGAATAAGCCCGACTTTCAGGCGGCTCTCGAACAGATGAAAAAGTATTCCAATCAGTTCGCGCTGAGCCCGTACGCGGTAATCAATACTTTTCTGGCGGTCATAGCGGCCGGCGTCGCGGGTTTTAATCTCGACGAGCTTTTGAAAAAAGGCGTGGGACATATCGAAGGGTTCATTGCCCACCAGATACAAAACGCCGCCGGATGGGACGCGAAAAATCTTTCCTCCGTCAACCCCGCTCTGATAATGCCCATCGGCGGCGCGGGCACCGGCAAATCGACTTTTTACCGCGAAATGCCCAACGTGCTGAATTTGTCCTGCGACAACGTGCGCTACCTGCTTTTCAAAGAGTTCGGCCCGTGTTTCGCTTCGTGGGAAAGCACTTTGGCCTGGTGGGTGGTCAATCAGCTGACCGACCTGTATATCGGCAAGGGAATGAGCGTATTTTACAACGGCGTAAATACCGATATGGAGTATCGTTCTCCGATAACGATGGAGAACCGCGACCCGCTCTATGCCGGCATTCCGTATAAGATAAAACTTGTTTACTTCGAGCCGCCCGTGCGTCTCAACGCGGATGAACTTTCGGAGCTTAAAAAAATAAATCTGTGGGCCGCTCCGATAGACGCCGTTGACTTCTCGAAACTTTCGCCGAATGTCGCCAAGATAATGGAACTTATCAAGAACAATTATCAGCGCACGCTGTCCCGTACCAAAGAAATATCGGAAGGCAAAAAAACGCAGGATCCCTACGATATTCTTTATTCCGTGCCCGCGGCGATAGTTAAGCTGTTCATAGAACAGTCGTTCGACGAGCCCAAAGGCGGCAACGTAATTTTCGTGCCGCGCCGCGAAATCTCCGACGAGAAAGAACGCGCCGCGTTTTATAAGGAACAAGCCGCAAAAGTGCTGAGATAATTTGTGACAATTGAAAAAGTATCCAAAATGTCACCCTGAACCCTTCGTTTTTGTCACCCTGAGTGAAACGAAGGGTCTATCTTGTCGTCGAAAGACGAGATTCTTCGCGGAGTTTATCCTGAGGCATTATGAGATTCTTCGCTACGCTCAGAATGACGCCGCCGAAGGACCAGAATGACAAATACGGGGTTTTTCAACGGCCTCAGTTTGTGATGACCGCTTTTTTACGGGAGATACATAAAATGAAAAGAAAAATGTTATTCGCTTTGGCTTTGGCAGCCGTAATATTTTCGCAGGCATATGCCGCGAAGATAGAAATAGTATCGGGCAACAAGCAGACCGGTGTCGTCGGAGAAAAAAGCGACGAATCTCTGGTAGTGCGCGTTCTGTCGGATGCGGGCAAGCCGCTGTCCGGTATGCGGGTGAGTTTCAGAATCGATCAGGAGCCCGGTCAGCCGTACAAAAAAGGACGGAAGGCGGAACTTTCTTCGGCGAGCGCCGCGACGGACAAAAACGGAACGGCGTCCGTGGACATTATTTTCGGGGAGCCCAAAGCGGGACAGTACGCCGTAACGGCTTTTATCGACGATAAAAATACAGTTCCCGCGGCGTTTGAACTCATGTCCGTGAAAAGCGGATGGCTGGTAATGGTCGCCCTCGGGGTTTTGGGCGGCCTGGGCGTTTTTCTGTTCGGAATGTTTTTCTTGAACGACTCTCTTCAAAAAGTCGCCGGCAACAAACTCAAAAACCTGCTGATAATGCTGACCAATAATCCGCTCAAAGGCCTGATGACGGGGCTTGTAGTGACCGGAATAAATCAGTCCTCGTCGGCCACTACGGTTCTTGAAGTCAGCTTGGTCAGCGTCGGTCTGATGACTTTTTACCAGTCGATGGCCGTCACCGTGGGCGCCGAGATAGGTTCCACGCTTCTGGCGCAGCTGGTGGCGTTTAAGGTATCTGATTTTGCGGCCATCATCGCCGGTCTCGGCTTTTTTATAACGTTTTTCAGCAAGTCCAAGAAAATCAAGCAGGTCGGCGATATCATACTGAGTTTCGGCGTGCTTTTTATCGGAATGAAGATAATGTCCGATTCTCTGTCTCCGCTTAAAACTTATCAACCCTTTCTTGAGTTGATGGAAAACGTCGCCAATCCGATAGTGGGAATTCTCGTCGGACTGGCCTTTACCCTCGTTGTTCAGTCGAGCGGAGCGACTACCGGTATAGTCATATCTCTGGCGCTGGCCGGCACCATCACATTGAAACAGGCCATTCCGCTGAATCTCGGCGCTATGGTCGGCACGTGCATTACCGCCATACTCGGCTCCATAGGCCGCGGGCGGGAGGGAAAACGCGTGGCGTTTTTCCACGTGCTTCACCAGATTGCGGGCGTCGCCCTGGTATTCCCGTTTATGACGATAATAAACTATAAGGGAGCGCCGGCGTGGATACATTTTACGGAATGGTTCACGCTTACGTTTTTCGGCACCACGGACGTCACGCGTCAGATAGCTATGGCGCATACGCTGATTTCCGTGTTTAACGCCGTATGGATTCTGCCGATTTTGCGTCCGGCTTACCGGCTTATCAATCTGGTGCTTCCGTCCAAGGAAGAGGAAAAACCTTTCGGGCCCATTTATCTCGACGAAAATCTTGTGGCGACTCCCGATCTGGCTCTGGTGCAGGTCCGCAAGGAAATAGTCCGCGAGGGCGAGATTGTCGTCGAAATGCTCAAGGAGACCATAAACGTTTTCGACTGCCGCGAGATAAGATTGTGCGACACGGTCTCCCTGAAGGACATCCGCGTGGACATTTTGCATAATGCGATAGTGCCTTACCTGACCAGAATAGGCCAGCAGGTGCTCAACGACGAACAATCCAAGGAACAGACGGCGCTTCTGTATATTACCGCGGATGTTGAGGCCGTGGGCGATATCATAGATAAAAATATTATGCCGCTTGCCCGCAAAAAATTCGAAAACAAACTCTGGTTTTCCGACGAGGGCTGGGAAGACATAATGCAACTGCATACGCGCGTTTTGAAGGTAATCGAACACGCCGTCAGGGCGATACGCGACAACGACAGGGAGTACGCCCAACTCGTCGCCAATTCCAAACCCGAAATCGGCAGTTACGAAGACGAACTCAGACGCAAGCACATCGCCCGCCTGAACGCGGGTCTCAAGGAATCGCTGGATACGTCCAGTATTCATATAGACCTCATCGATCAGTTCAAGCGCATCAACTCGCACACGTCGGCGATAGGTTTCGTTATTCTGTCCTGACGGCCGGTGCGATATTTTGACAAGGAGAAGTAAGTTATGAGCGAACAACATCAGCAGCAGCCCGCGCTTTTCAACGAAGACGAACTCTCAAAATTAAAAATCACCAAGGTGATCAAACGCGACGGCCGCATAGTGGCCTTTAACCGCGGGAAAATCGTCGATTCGATTTTCCGCTCGGCGGTCGACGTGGGCGGCTCTGACCGCGCTCTCGCGGAGTCCCTGGCCGACAAAGTCATAACGCTGATGAAACAGATATATCCCATAGCCGCAATGCCGTCCGTCGAGGAAATACAGGATCTGATAGAAAAAGTTCTGGTCGGCAACGCGCATTACCGCACTGCCAAGGCGTACATTCTTTACCGCGACGAACACAGAAGGTTGCGCGAACATAAAGACGCCAAAATCGTTGTGGAGGACAATGTGCCTTATAAAGTTCTCTGGAGAGTTTATTCCTGGAATGTGGATCACGGCTGCGACACGACCGAGAATATAGAAAAAACAATCCGCGACGGCAGGTTCCCCGAATTGGTGGCGGCCGCCGAGAAGCAGTACCACGACAACATAGGCGACGTCGCCGACAGAATACTGGAAAGAGCCGACAAAATAAAACTGGTCATCGTCGCCGGTCCGTCGTCGAGCGGCAAGACCACTACGACTCTTAAAATCGGGGAAAAACTCGCCGCAAAAAATCTTTCGTTTGTCTCCATCGGGCTGGATAATTATTTTAAGGACCTCCAAGAGCATCCCAAGGATGAATACGGCGATTATGATTTTGAGACGCCGGAAGCGCTCGACTTGAAACTCATAAACGAGCATCTCTTTGAATTGATGAAGGGAAAAACCATAAAGATGCCCCTGTATGATTTCAAAACGGGCAAGCGCAAACTCAACGCTCAGGAATTCCGTCTGGAAAAAAACCAGATTCTTCTCATTGACTCGCTGCACGGTCTTTATCCGGCCATGACGGCGTCGATTCCGCACAACAATAAGTTCAAATTCTACATCGAGGCGCTCTGTCAGATAAAGGATTCAAAGGGCGAGTTTATGCGCTGGTGCGATTTAAGAATGCTTCGCCGCATGATCAGAGATTCCTGGCACCGCTCGTACGACCCCGTGCGCACCGTCGGGCACTGGCATTACGTAAGGCGTTCCGAAAAGCGTCACATTGTGCCTTTCATAAATAAATCGGATTATATTTTTAACGGGTCGCTTCCTTACGAACTTCCGCTTCACAAGAAATATCTTTTCAAATACTTTGATTCGATACTCGGCGCTTATAAGGACGATCCCAAAAAGATAGACGCCTACATCCGCGCCAAGCGCGTTTACGATATATTATCGGAATTCAAAACGGATCCCGACGACACTTGCGTCCCCGACAATTCTCTGATGAGAGAGTTTATAGGCGGCAGTAAGTACAGCTACTGAAAAAACCCGACGGCGTAACAATATCCGCCCGCGATTCGTCTAATGCGCGGGCGGGCCGTAACGGCTTCTATATGCTCAGTGTAAGAGAGACGATCGAGGAGCGTGAAAAGACACTTGCGCCGCAGGCGCAGCTGTCCGGTAAAACCCGCGGTCGGGCATTAAGCGAAGACGAATGCCCCGTGCGCACCGTGTATCAGCGGGATCGCGACCGCATTCTCCACTCTCTGGCTTTCAGGAAACTCAAGCAGAAGACGAACGTGTTTCTGTCGACGACAGGCGAACAATTCCGCACACGACTTACCCATACGCTTGAAGTTTCCGCCATAGCCCGTACGATTGCCCAGGCGCTTAACCTTAATTCCGACCTCGCCGAGGCCGTAGCCCTCGGACACGACCTGGGGCACACGCCTTTCGGTCACGCCGGCGAGGATGTCATAAAAAAAATCGATCCGGAATTTCATCACGCCCGACAATCGGTAAGGGTAGCCGAATTTTTCGAGAAAGAAGGCAAAGGGCTTAATCTGACGGTTGAGGTTCTCGACGGAATTCTTAAACACACGAAAGGCAAAAAAAAGATAAGCGAATTCGACGGCAACGGACTTTACGGCAAACCTCTTACTCTTGAGGGTATGATAGTGCAATACGCCGACTGGGTCGCCTACATCAATCACGACCTTGATGACGCTATGCATATGGGACTTGTTTCTGAAAGCGATGTTCCGTCGTCCGTGGCAAAAACTCTGGGAACACGTCATTCGCGTCGCGTTAACACGATGGTTCAGGACATAGTGGAGTGTTCGGCCGGCCTCGAAGTCATTAAGATGAGCGCCGGAGTCCTTGCGGCCACGGAAGAACTCAGAGATTTTTTATACCGCGACGTGTATCCGCGCCCGGAAGTTCTGGGAGCGGAAAATCAGTCCGAGCGGGTTATTGATTTCTTGACGGAAGGATTGACAAAACGTCCCGATATTATATATAAGGAATACCCTTGGTATCCGAGGGAAATACCGCTAAATTCGGCCGTAATCGATTTTGTCTGCGCCCTCACCGACAACGCCGCGCTGGCTCTTTACGGGGAGTTAAAAAAATGAAATGCTACGTCGACCGTATCGAAGACGGCAAGTACGCGGTGATAAATGTGACGGGCGGCGGCGAGATGATAATTCCCGTGAAGCAGTTCAAGTTCAAAATCCGCGAGGGGATGCATCTTGACGCGGATTTCCGTTGCGACAAAAAATCCGAGCGCGCAACTCTCGACAGAGTAAAAAAACTTCAGGCCGAACTTTTGGCGCGTTCCGGTAAAAAAAACAAATGATAAAAAGAGCTTCCGTTATTCTGGCGGCACTCGCCGTCGCGGCGCAAATAGCCGTTGCCTCCGACGACATCAAGATATGGTTCTCGAATCCGGACTCATCTTTGCCAAGCCCTCTTTCGCACGATACTTCCAAAAGAATAGACGCGGCGCTCTATGATTTCATAGATTCGGCTCAGAGCGGAACCACCGTCTACGTCGCCATTTTTGAAATGAATCTCGACGGCTCCGGCGATGCCTCGGCGCTTAAAAACATAAAAGGCCTGCTTAACTCCAAAAGCGCCGACGGCGTCGCAATTTATGTCGTCGGGCACTCCACTGTAACTCTTGCCGGTCTCACTTTCCCGACTACGGTCTACCGCGCCGCTTACGAGGGCGAAGGCACCGAGGGTTCCGGCGGCCTCATGCACAACAAGTTCGTCGTGCTGAAGGATTCCGCCGTCTGGACGGGGTCGTACAATTTTACTCTCAGCGCGACTTTGCAGCAGGACAACAACGCCGCGGAGATATTCTCGCCGGAACTGGCCGGGGTTTTCGAGACGGAATTCATCAATATGTACGGGCCGCTTGCCGTCGCTTCCAAAAAATTCGGCGACATTAAAACGTCTTCGGCGTCGGCGGCCGGCACAAACGTAAACGGCAGTTCCGTCACTATGCGCGACGGCACCGTCGTAAAAGTTTATTTCAACCCCTACACGACTCCGCAGACGGTAGCCGCGGCCATCGAAAGCGAAATCGCGCCGTCGCCTGTTTCGGGTATACCCGCGCCCGCGGAAAGCGTCGGTTTTGCCGCGGCGTGGTTTTCCAGAACGTCGATATCCGAAGCCATGAAAGAGGCGCTCGCGGCCGATGCCGGTCTTGATATATCAGGAATAATGGACGATCAGAGCAGCAATACGTCGAATTTCTGGAGTTTGAAGACATCGACGATAAATGTCGTGTGGGACTCGCGCCGCTCGTCATTCGGGCGGGGGCTTATGCACCATAAATTTATTTTTATCGACCCGCGACGCTTAAACGGCCGTGTCGTTACCGGTTCGGCCAACTGGTCCAACTCAGGCGCGACTTCCGACGGCAACGACAACGACGAAAACATCGTCATAATATACAACTCTTCCGTAAGCGGTAAATATTACGACGAGTTCCGCAGAATGTTCGCGCTGACGGGTCAGGTTTCGGCGGGCGCCGTGGCAAAGGCCGTCGACAACGTCATAATGTATCCGAGTCCCGCGCGGGCTTCCGCGGCTATAGGTTTCGATATCTCGGCGGTCGTCGAGAAAATCACCATCAAGATATACACGCTTTCGGGCGAATTGGCGCGGTCCATTACCCCTGAAACATATTATCCCGGGTTTTACAACGAGGTCGTCTGGAACCTGAAAAATTCCACGGGGCAGCGTGTCGCGCCCGGTCTTTATTTCATAAAAGTCGAAGCCGAAACTCCCGACGGAAAGTTTTTCGCGCTCAAAAAAGCCGCGGTGGGGAAGTGATGGTGATTAGTGGCGAGTGGTTAGTGATTAGTAAATAAAACGGATAGCATATGAGCAAATTGTGTCTTTCGAGCAGTGTTCCGACGGCGCCCCGCGGACGAGGATGGCTCCTGCGACGGATTGCCCTTGTCCTTGCCTTTACTATCCACTATCCACTCGCCACTAACCACTTACTATACGCCGCCGGTTCGTCCGCCGGAGAGTTTCTTAAAATAATTCCCGGCGTCCGCGCCGCGGGTATGGCCGGGACTTTTACCGCTCTTGCCGACGATAAAGCGGCATTGTATTACAACCCTGCCGGACTTTCGCAGCTTCGCTGGAACGAGGCGTCGCTGTCCTATAACAGGTGGATAATCGACACTTCTCTGACGTCGCTGACCTACGGGCACACATTCGGCGTCAACGGCTCGGCGGCCGTCGGGTTTACCTATTACGATTCGGGCGATATAGAAAAACGCGGCGACACCAAAGACGCCGAGGGCAGTTTCAGGCATACCGGATTGGCCGCCCGCGCCGCTTACGGCAATGAATTTTTTGAAGGCGTGTCGCTCGGCATGGCGGTAAAATACGCCGCGGAGACGCTCGACGGCGATTCCACCGGCGCCATCGGCTTCGACGCCGGAGTTCATTATAAGACCATTCTTGATTTCGGCGAAACATCTTTCGGCGCCGCCGCGCAGAACATCGGCTCCAAGATGTGGGAACAATATGATATGCCTTTGCTTATTCGCGCCGGCGTCGCGCTAAAACCATCGAAAGATTTTCTTACGCTGGCCGCCGAATACGTCGCGCCTCAGGCGGGGATACCGTATATGGGGGTGGGTATGGAAATCACCCCCGGCGATTTGTCGCTGCGCGCGGGTTATAGGGCCGGCGTCTCCGACGTGTCGGGTCTTTCGGCCATCACGCTGGGATTCGGTTACAGATATACGCAGGATTACGACTATCTGTTTAATTACGCCTTCTCGACGCAGGGCGACCTCGGCCTTATGCACAGGGTCGAAGTCGCAATGGCATTCTGATAAAAGGTCGTTGGCCGATGAAAAGACAAATAAAACATTATCGATATTCGGCGCTCATGCGCTTCTTATCCATTTTCGCGGCGCTGTCGCTGCGATGCGGCGCGGCCTTTGCCGACACATCGATACTGAAGGTTCATTTTCTCGACGTCGGACAGGGGGATTGCTCTCTCATTCAGACGCCCGGAGGAAAAACTCTGTTGGTGGACGGCGGGCCCGAAGACGACTACTTCGACGCCGGCCGCGAAATTATTGTTCCGTATCTTAAAAAACTCGGCATCAAAAAAATAGACGCGATATTTGTTTCGCACGCTCATCGCGATCATATAGGCGGCATTCCCGAAATAATAAAAAACTTCGAGGTAGGCGCTGTTTACGATACCGGCTACGCATATCCTTCGCCGATTTATGAAAAGCTCCTCCGGCAGATAAACGCCAATAAGATAACTTACATACAGGCGCGCGCCGACACCAAAGCGGTAATAGACCCGGACGTGGAAATAAAGATTCTGGCCCCCCCGAAGAAGCTTCCGTGGGACGATCCGAACAATAATTCCATGGTGGTACGGCTTTCGTACAAAGAAATCTCGTTTCTGTTTACCGGCGACATCGAGGCGGACGCCGAGGATTCTCTCGTCAGAATTTATCGCTACGGCCTGGAATCCAACATACTGAAAGTCGCGCACCACGGCTCCAAAACATCATCCGCCGATTATTTTCTGGAAGCGGTTAATCCCGAGGCCGCGGTCATACAAGTCGGACGCCGCAACCGTTTCCGGCATCCCAGCCCGTCTACCGTCAAAAAATTAAAAGATTTCGGGATGAACGTCTACCGGAACGACATCGACGGCACCGTCGTCGTCGATACCGACGGTCATGTCTTTGAAGTCAAAAAACTCGGGTTTCAGTAATCCTGCGGCACAATAAATATCCATGATTGTAAAAAAAACAGCACGATTGTCGGCTGCGCTTTTTTTTGCCGTTTTACTGACGGGCTGCGCAACCGCTCCGAAGCGCGCAACTCGCCTCTTTGTCGCGCCTGCCGATTACATATCGGGCGACACCGACATCAAAATACATATGATAGACGTCGGCCAGGGCGATTCCATCCTTATACAGACGCCCAACGGACGCAATATGCTCATAGACGCCGGAGGCGTGCCTTCGTTTATGGGCGGGAATACCGATACCGGCCGCGAATACGTCATTCCGTTTTTACAGCGGCATTTGCGCCGGGGATTTACTCTGGACGCGGTTATAATGTCGCACCCGCACGCGGACCATATAGGCGGTATGCCGACGGTGCTGGAGAATGTGAAAGTCCGCAAGGTATACGATTCCGGCTACGCCCGCGGCGACAGCGAATACGGAAAGTGTCTTGAAATTATCAAGCGCAAGAATATCGACTACGAGGTCGTCTCCGCCGGAGACGTCATAGAACTTGACCCCGACCTGGAAATAACCGTGCTTTCGCCGCCGTCGGGCATATCATTCGAGGGCGCTAACAACAATTCCGTGGTAGTGCGGATAAAATACAAGGATTTTGTGACGATATTGACGGGCGACGCCGAGGTCGAAGCCGAGAACTATATGGTCCCAAGTTTTCGCGGCGGACTTCAGGCCAGCTTGCTTAAGGTCGGTCATCACGGGTCGCGCACTTCTTCCACGCCGGGATTTATAAACGCGCTGATTCCGGAAGTAGCCCTGATACCATGCGGGAGAAACAACCGTTTCGGTCACCCTCATTCCGAAACCGTTTCGCGTCTGAGAGGGGCCGATACATATGTTTATCGCAGCGATTACGACGGCGATGTCACCGTTACTTCCAACGGATTCAGTTTCACCGTCCGGACTTCGCGCAGATAATCAAAAAAAAACCTTGAATTCGCGCGTGGATTTGTGTATAATCAATCCCTGTTGAGTTTCGCATAATCAGTTGACATTTTGTCTCTGCCGTAATCGGCGGTTTTACCCGCGATGGACTGTGTTTTCTGCAAAATAGCTTCGGGAGTATTGCCGTCATCCAAGGTCTACGAGGATGACAAAGTGTTCGCTTTCAGGGACATAACTCCTCAGGCGCCCGTGCATATACTGATAGTGCCGCGCCGACATATCGAGGGTCTTGATTCATTGAGCGATACCGACGCTGATGTCTCCGCCGCCATACTTGCGGCCGCAAAAAAAATTGCCGCCGCGGAGGGCCTTAAAAACGGATGGCGGCTGGTCTCAAATTGCGGTCCCGATGCCGGTCAGGCCGTGGCTCATCTTCATTTTCATCTTCTCGGAGGACGCAAGTTTTTGTGGCCCCCGGGTTAAAAATACAAGCAATAAATATACCAATGAAAGGTGGTGTTATCATTAATGGTTAACGTTGTCGTCCGTCAGGGCGAAACTATCGAAGAGGCGTTGCGCCGTTTCAAGCGCGAGTGCGAAAAGCACGGAGTTCTTCAGGAAATCAAAAGAAGAGAGTACTACAAACCTCCCAGCGTCGTCAAAAAAGAGAAAAATAACGAGATAAAAAGAAAGCTCCGCAGGAGAGCGTTCAAAGCGGCCAATCAGCGCAAGCGCCGCTTGCGCGTTGTGCGCCGGCCGGGCTCCCGCCCGCCGAGTCGTCCGTCGTCCAGATAATCGAGGGGAAAACTTCGTTTATTTCGTTAAAAAGGAAACTTGCATGGCTTCATTAAAAGAGATATACCGCGCCGCCGTGGACGCAGGCATAAAAGCCGACCCGCGCGGCGAGGAGTTTGTCCGGCGCGAGTTGGCGCGCGAAAAGGAAAAATTCGAGAAGCTTTCGGATATCGAAAAGTCCGAGTTCGACCGCGAAAAACTCGAAAATCCCTACTCCGACACCCGCATCCTCAACGATCCGTCCGGCGCCGGCATAAAAACCGCGCTGACGGGCATAGATATGGAAGCGCCGGAGATACTTCTGTTCGACGCGCTCAAAAGGAAAGGTCGCTCGATAGACGCCGTAATCGGGCATCATCCCGAAGGCCGCGCGTACGCCAGGTTCTACGAAGTCATGAAGATGCAGGCCGACATTTTTTCGGCTGCGGGCGTGCCTATAAATATAGTCGAAGGCCTTACCGCCGAAAGAATGTCGGAAGTCGCGCGCAGGGTGGCGCCCGCCAACCATGAGCGCGCCGTCGACGCCGCCAAGTTGATGGATGTGCCGTTTATGTGCGTCCACACTCCGGCCGACAATCACGTCGCCTCGCACCTTTCGCGGCTCTTCGCCGAGAAGAAGCCCGAATTCCTCGACGACGTAATCAAAATACTCAAGGACATCCCCGAATATAAAATAGCCGTGGAGGCCGGTTCGGGGCCATTTATACTTGTCGGCGAAAAATCCCGCCGCGCCGGACGCGTCATAGTGGATATGACGGGCGGCACCGAGGGCTCAAAGGACATATTCGATTCACTGGCCACATCGGGCGTCGGAACCGTCGTCGCCATGCATTTGAGCGAAGATCATTACAAAAAAGCCAAGGAAAACCGCGTAAACGTGGTTGTGGCCGGACATATATCCTCGGACAATCTGGGGCTTAATCTACTCTTCGACGCGCTTAAACTTCGCGGGATCGAGCTTGATACGGTTCCCTGCTCCGGTTTCCGTCGAGTCAACCGTTAATTTTTGTACTTAATGCAAGCGCCGGTTCGACACCGCGCGTCCGCCCCTTTTTTTGTATGGCCATCCCCTCAAAAACCATCGAAGACATAAAAGCGAAAGCCGATATAGTGGCCGTTATCGAGAAGTATCTGCCGGAGCTTAAAAAATCCGGACGCAACTATCGTGCGCGTTGTCCTTTCCATAACGAAAAAACCCCCTCGTTTTTCGTCAATCCCGACAAAGGGATGTACCATTGTTTCGGCTGCGGAGCCAATGGCGACGTGTTCAAGTTCGTGCAGGAATACGAAAAAATATCCTGGCCGGAGGCCGTGCGAAAAATTGCCGCCGACGTCGGCATATCCGTGCGCGACGAGTACGAAAACTCGGCCGCCGCCGCCGAAGACCGTCGTCTTTACGAGGCGCTCGAGCGCGCCGCGAGCCATTACAAAAAAACTCTTTTTGAAACGTACGCGGGCAAAAACGCGCTCGAATATCTTAAAGGCCGTTCGATTACCCTCGATACTATAGAACGTTTCGGCATAGGTTTTTCCCAGGGCGACGCCGTCCATGCGCTGGCCAAAGAGGGAATAACCGCCGAGCAGCTTGCAAAGGCGGGCCTGTCCCGCGACGGCGACGGAAGGACGTTCGAATACATGAGCGGGCGGCTGGTTTTTCCCATCAGAGACGCGCGCGGAAGAATAGTGGCTTTCGGAGGCCGTTCGCTGGACGATACCCGTCAGCCGAAATACCTCAACACTCCCGAAACGCGCATTTACATAAAGGGACGTCATCTGTACGGTTTTTTTGAGGGTTCCGAGCGCATAAAAAAATCAGCCGAGATAATAATTGTCGAAGGTTATGTCGACGTGGTTGCGTCGCACCAGTACGGCCTTCCTAACGCGGTTTCCTGTCTGGGCACCGCTTTTACGGAATACCACGCCGCGCTCGTCGGGCGTTTCGTAAAAAAAACGGCTCTGATATTCGATCCGGATAAAGCGGGACTTACCGCGGCTGTCCGCGCGGCGGAACATCTTATAAATACCGAGACGGAGTTTTACGTGGTCACTCTGCCCGATAAGACCGACCCTGACGAATATATAATTAAAAACGGAGCCAGGGAATTTGTCGACTACATCAGGCGCAGCAAAAAAAACTTTTTCGATTTTCACTGCGATTATCTTGCGGCCAAGCACGGCGCGGCTACGCCGCTTGAAAAACTCGCCTGTCTTAAAGAAATTTTCCCCAACGTGTCGCGCATAAAAAGCCCGCTGATCGCTCAGGAGACGCTCAAAATCGTCTCCCAGAAACTGGGAATTGACCTTAATATTGTGGCCGCCGAATACTCCATCGCGCTTAAAAAACTCGGCGGACATTCCGGCAATCGTTTTCAAACTTCGGAGCGGGTATATCCGTCGAGAGCGCCGTCGGAGCCCGCGCGGGCTCACGCCGCAAAAACTTCGTCAAGACCGCTTTCGGGCGAGGAGACGCTTATTTCGGTGCTCTTGCGCAGTCCCGAGCGTTCCGCCGATTTCAGTCAGGAGATGTTTCTGGAACAAGGGTGTCTGTCCGTCTGGAAAAAGATCCGCGAAGATTATACGCATCGCGGCAAAATCGACGCCGCGGCCATAGCCGCCTCTTTGCCCGACGACGCAAAGGAATGGTTCTCTTCTCTGGCCGTCCGCGAAATAAATCTTTCCGTGCACGAATGCGTCGAAAGAATCCACGGCGAAATGTCCGAGGCGCTGCTGCGCAAAAGATTGAAAGCGCTTGAGCCCGAGGTGCTCGCTTCGCTTGTCGGCGGTCGCCCAGATGCGGCCAAATGCGAGGAATACCAGTCGATACTGCGTCGTCTCAAAAATCCGCGCCCGCCGCGCGGCGCGGTCGAAAATGCCGCCGAGGTCAGCCCCGCCAGACGCTAAAAGGATAAAAATAAATGTCTAAAAAAATACTTAAAAACATAGTAGAGTACGCCAAATCGCAGGGTTCGCGGATAACTTACGAAGACCTGAATTCGCGCATACCGCCCGAATATTTTTCAAAGGATTTCTACGACAGTTTGCTCGATGTCCTTAAGTCGTCCGGTATAACCGTTGCCGACAAAAATGAGGAGCATCAAGGCGAGTCCCACGAAGCCGCCGTCGAGCATCATAAGGCCGAGCTGGCCAGCGCGATAGAAAAAGAGGCGCTGGAAAATCCCGTAAGAATTTACCTTCGTGAAACCGCCAAGACGCCTCTTCTGACATGGGAAGAAGAAATCGACCTTGCCCGCCGCATTCGCGATAACGAGAGAAAACTCGAGTTGATGATTCTCTCCTCGCCGATCATTTTCAAAGAAATCAAAAACTGGGCCACCCTTATCGACCAGGATGAAATGACCGAGAAAGAGCTTATGCAGCGCGGCCGCAAATCCGAGGGTCAGCTCGCCTATATGCGCCGCAAAATCCGCAAGGTCGTCAATTCCATCAACGCTTCGGAGCGTGTGCTCAATCGTCTGATAGAAGAGGCGGCGTCAAAAAATTTAAGCGTCCGCGCCAGAGAGAGCATAACGGCCCAAAAAGAGGCCGCCAAGCTTAAACTTCTCAATCAGATAATTTCGCTTAATCTCAACCAGAATAAAATAAAACGCCTGACCAATAAAATAAAAACTCTTGCCGAAAAGGGAATGGAGTTGAGACGGCATTTGGACGCGGTGGAGCGGCGCATAAAAATTAGTTTGTCTGATCTTAAAAATATATACGCCAAGTTGATGCGTCGCAAGATTTCGTCCCGCGATTTTGCGGCCAAGACGCATATCAGCTCCGCCCTGGCCGAAAAAACTTTAACCAATAACGCCGAATATATCGCGAGTTTCAAGGATTTCGAGTCGGCTCTGCCGATGCCGGTTGCGGATCTTTTCTATATGAAGGAACGCATAGAAGTTCTCGAAAAACAGATCCACGACGATAAATCCAAACTTATCAGCGCGAACCTCCGCCTGGTGGTGTCTATAGCCAAAAAATACATAAATCAAAGTCCTCTTGAACTCGCCGATCTTATACAAGAGGGAAACCACGGGCTTATGCGCGCCGTCGAAAAGTTTGAATGGAAAAGGGGATTTAAATTCTCGACATACGCCACATGGTGGATAAGACAGTCCATAAACAGGGCAATAGCCGATCACGGCCGCACAATACGCATACCCGTGCATAAAAAAGAGATGATTTCCAAGATTTCTAAAATTCGGCGGAAGTACCAGCAGGAACATGCCCGCGACCCGCTTATAGCCGAATACGCCAAACACCTGCATCTGGGCGCGGCGGAAACCCGCGAGATACTTTCGCTTATGCAGGAGCCCATATCCACCGCGACTCCCGTCGACGACGACGAATCGTCGCGTATAGAGGATCTCATCGAGGATCAGAACTCGCTTTCGCCTTCCAAGGCGCTTTATCAGATGCGTTTGCGCATAGCCATAGAAAAAATACTCTCCACCCTGCACGCCCGCGAAGCCGAAATCATCAGAATGAGATTCGGACTTGACGGGGGACATCAGCGCACACTTGAAGAAGTCGGTCAGGCGTTTAACATAACGAGAGAGCGTGTGCGCCAGATAGAAGCAAAGGTCCTGCGCAAACTCAAACATCCCTCCCGCAGCAAGCATCTCAGAGAGTATATTTAACCCTATCTCCTGCCCCCGCCTCTTTGACTGCCCCCGCCCCATTTTGCTACAATCTCCTTTCGAGTAATTGGGCCCGTAGCTCAGTTGGTTAGAGCAGACGACTCATAATCGTCGGGTCGTGGGTTCGAGTCCTACCGGGCCCAAACTTAATGCGGCAGAGTTGAACAGGCGGGGGTAAGGCGCAAAAAACCTTAACCGTCGTTTACTGCTGTCCGTTTTTCTCGTCGGACGGTTAGCTCAGCGGTAGAGCATTGCACTCACATTGCAAGGGCCGCAGGTTCAAATCCTGCACCGTCCACCAGATGTCTGCCCGCGCCGCTAAATTATGCGGCGTATAAAATAATGTCGCCAAAATAATGTCAATAGTATCGGACACACTTGCAAAATTGATTAAACTTCAGGCGCTGGATGCGGAAGCGGCGCGTCTGGCGTGCGCGCTTGAGGGTATCCCCGCGCGCAAGAAAAGTGTCGAAGACGCGCTGGCGGCGAGTAAAAGGGAATTCGACGAAAAACAAAATCTCGCGCGGCGTTTGCAACTCGATCTTAAAAACAAGAACGCCGAACTTGAGGCGGCCGAAGCCGCCGTGCAGAAACACACCGCCGAACTTAACACCGTAAAAAGTAACCAGGCGTATCGGGCGTTGCTCGACGAGATCGAGGAAGCCAAGAGGCGTTCGTCGGAAATAGAAGACGCCATACTCAAAATCCTCGATTCCGCAGACAGGGAAAACAAGGCGGCGCTCGCCGCTTCGGCCGTAATAAAAAAGATGGAAGCCGATGCCGCGTCCGAGTTATCCGGAATCGACGAGGAAACGCGCAAAATTGAGTCGGAGTCGTCCGGTTTGCGCGCTCAAAGAGAAGCCGCGGCGGCCGAAGTCGATCCGAGATTCTTGAGCATTTACACTCATATGCTATCGGCCAAAGGCGGAATGGCGATAGCTAAGCTTGAGGGCTCCGGTTGCGGCGGTTGTCATATGAAACTGTCCGTGCAGAACATAAACGAGCTTGAGCGCGTGTACAGCGCGGGTTCGCAGTCGGTCGAACTTGTTCGCTGCGAAAATTGTTCCAGAATACTTTACTCGGAAAAATATTCAAAGCGGAGTTGATGGTTTGATGTGCCCGTTCTTTTATAAATAACGGCTCGCCGCGCGTCGGCGTGTCGCCCCGTCCCGCTTTTCCCGCGATAAATCGCGGGAAAAGCGGGGCGGGGAGGAACTTCCGGACTCTCGTCCTTCCGCCTCGTTTATTCGGGGACGGGGGAACAGGTAGCGGGTAATTCCCGTCGTCCCGCCTTGGCGGGGCAGAGGTGCGAACAGAAACGGCACGCGGCGAAAGTCGCGGGCCGCCCCGGCGTCAAGACCCGGGGCGAGACGCTCCATAAGCGCGCGAACGCATTAATTTGTGTGCGCGCGGACAAAGAGCGGATGAAACGGCTAAATCCTTACCCGAGAGCAAGGCCGAACATGGTGGGCCGCTTGACCCCGCCGGTAACGACGGGGCTTAGAGTAATGACACGCGTTCCGCCGCAGTATGGCGGGATACGAAATCCGGAGTATAGACGCGCGGCAGGTCGTCAAATACAGGGGGCGGCAAAATGGATATCGCGGCTCTTATCAAGCATCGTATTTACACATACGCCGAGTTTGCCAGGTACATTTTCGGCAGAGTGACCGGCAGTCGCTCGGCCGACAGGGAAAATAATTACTGGGGATATATCGCCTCCCTGACCGAACATCGCCGCAAGAAGTGCCCCCACGCGTCTCTTCGGAAAATTTCTTCTACGAAATTTTTTTGCGAGAAATGCGGCGCCGAAGTCCGCTACATCCGCGAAGAACTCTCTATCGCGGCCGAAATTACGACGGTGCTTCTTGCCGCCGCGTTGGTTTACAAAATCCTCAAAAAACCCCGCTCGTAAAACAACCGACCCGCCTGAGTTTATTGACCCGCCGACACTTGACAAGGTCTCCGCTATTTTGTACACTTATCGGGAAACGGTGGATAAAAGTGGCGGAAAGTGTTGATTTTCCGCATCTTCCGCGGGAGTCCGTCGATGTATGTCGGCTATTTCCTTCACGCAGTAGACAAAAAAAATCGAATATTCATACCTTACCGCTTCCGCTCCGGAAAAAACAATTACGTCCTTTCGCGCGGTCTGGAAAAATGCCTTTGGCTTTTCGATTCTCCGCGCTGGTCGCAAATCCTCGATAAATTTGAAAATCTCTCCTGGCAGGACAAATCCAAACAGAGGGCTTTTAAAAGAACGCTTCTGGCCGGCGCCGTCGAGTGCGGTATGGACTCGCAGGGCCGTCTGATAATCCCATCGCATCTTATGGAGTACGCGGGCATCAGGAAAGAGTCGTCGGTAATCGGCATGGGCGACCGCATAGAGATATGGGACAGCGCCGTCTGGAAGAAATACTCCACGGGCTTCGGCGAAAAATCTTTTGCGGCGCTGGCTGAGAAACTGGATATATAGATGAAGCACATCCCGGTGCTCGTCGAAGAAATCGTGAATTTCCTGTCCCCCGTCACGGGCGGATTTTACGTAGACGCTACCCTGGGGACGGGCGGACACTCAAGAAGGATACTTGAATCCTGCCCCGACGCGCGGGTGACGGGAATGGACGTAGACCCGGCGGCGGTGGCGCTGGCCGTCGAGAATCTCAAAGATTTCGGCGGCAGATTTACCGCCGTGACCGACAATTACAGAAACATCGCCGCGGTTACGGAGCGATTCGGCAAAGCCGACGGCATACTGGCCGATCTGGGGATGTCGTCGCTGCAGCTCGACGACCCGTCGCGCGGGTTTTCGTTCGGCGCGGACGGCGTCCTCGATATGAGAATGTCGCCGCGGCTTCCGTTGACTGCCGCCGACGTCGTGAATAAATTCCCCGCCGACGAGCTTGAAAGAATATTCCGCGAGTACGGCGACGAAAGATACGCGCGACGGATAGCCGGTGCGGTCGCCTCGGAAAGAAAATCGCGCGCGTTTTGCGGCGCGGCGGATTTTGCGGCTTTTGTGGCTTCTAAGGCGCCGCGCGGCCGCGGGGGAATACATCCGGCCACGCGGGTTTTTCAGGCGCTCAGGATATACGTCAACTCGGAACTGGATAATCTCGACGCCCTGCTGGCGGCCGCTCCCGCCGCGCTCAAATCCGGAGGGCGTTTGGCGGTGATAAGTTTTCACTCGAAAGAGGACGGCGCCGTTAAAAGAGCTTTTAAGTCGATGGCGGCCGACGGAACCGCGCGTTTGCTGACCAAGAAGCCCGTGAGGCCGTCGGACGGTGAGATTGCGTCCAACCCGCGCAGTCGCTCGGCTAAGCTGAGAGTAATGGAAAAAATATGATATCTCGGGCGGTATTCTTTGAATGAAAGAAAAAGTAACAGGGCTGGCTTTGGTTTTTCTGTTTCTGGGCGTGATAGTTTGGCAAAGCGTCTCAGTCGACAGAAATCGTTATATCCTGCGGGAGTATTTCGCGCGCAGAGACGAGCTTTCCGCGATAAACCAAAAATATTTTTTGCGCCTTAAAAGCATTATGTCGTCGGAAGCGATGATGCGCTACGCCTCAGGAAAAAAATATCGCTTCGCCTCCGCGAGCGATATAATCATAGCGGAACAATGACAAAAAAGAGATTCGCCGGGATATTTATCGGAGTTTGCGCGGCATGGCTGCTCGTCGCCGCCCGTCTTTTTATGTTGCAGATTTGGTCTCCGCCCGACGGGTGCGATGGATTCGCTCCCAAAGAGACGGTCGAAAACGGCCCGCGCGGAACCATTTATGATCGCAACGGCGAGGTCCTTGTGATGAGTCGCAAGATGACAGGGCTTTTTATGGACGCCAAGCTTGTCGAAGAGTCCGGCGGCGTTTCCTCGCTTTACGAAAGAATCAGATCTGTTTCTTCGATGAGCAAAAGCGAACTTGCCCGCATGGCCGCCACAAAAAGAAGATACATACCGCTGGACATCGAGTTTCCCGCCGATGAAATCGCGGCGATAAGGTCCTTGAATATTCCGGGGATAGGCATGGAAGAGCGGGTGAGGCGGGTATATCCCGAGGGCGAACTCGCCAGAGAACTTCTGGGCATATGCGGCACACACGCTAAAACCGGCGCCGAGCTTGCCTTCGACGGCCAGTTGAGCGGCCACGCCGTGCGGGTAAGAAAGCAGCGCGACGGCGCGGGCAGAAGCATTCCCGAAGATTTTTATTTTGAAGAAGTATCCCGCGGCGCCGACGTTTATTTGACGATAGACAAAAACATACAGCATATAGCCGAGCGGGCCGCCGCGGAATCCATGGAAGCGACAGGGGCCGCGGGGGTCGTCATCATCGTGCAGAATCCTGTCGACGGGGAAATACTGGCGGCCGCCACCCGACGGAAAACGCCGTCGGCCAGAATATCTCCCATTGCCGAGGTGTTCGAGCCGGGCTCGACGTTCAAGATATTTACGTACGCGCTGGCTTTTGCCGAGGGCGCCATCAAGGATGACGAACTGATATTTTGTGAAAACGGAAAGTATAAAATTTATGACAAATACATCGGCGACCACGAAAAAAAGGGGACGTTGACCGTGCGCGAGGCCTTCGCTTTTTCGTCAAATATCGCCTGCGCAAAAATATCGCAGCGCATTTCCGTCGACAAAATCAGGACGTCCGTAAGAAATTTCGGTTTCGGCGCGCAATCGGGCATCAAGCTGCCCGGCGAAGAGAAAGGTCTTATGCCCCGTAAATGGGACCCGTTTACGACCGCGACGGTTTCATTCGGACAGGGTATCGGAGTTACGCCCATACAGCTTGCCAACGCATATTCGTCTATAGCAAACGGCGGATGGCTTCTGGAGCCCAGGATAGAAAAAAAAATTGTGTCGGCCGACGGGCGGCGCAGGGCGCAGGAAAGCGGCCGCACCGTCGTGCGGCGCGTTGCCGACGACAAAACAGTCGCGGCTCTTAAGGAAATGCTGGGAGATGTGGTCAGTTACGGCACGGGACAGCACAGCGCGGTGCCGGGTTACAACATAGGCGGCAAGACCGGCACGGCACAGAAAATCGACGTCGCCACGGGACGCTATTCTAAAAAACATTATGTGTCCTCTTTCTGCGGGATAGTGCCTCTGGAAGATCCGCGGCTTACTGTTTTTGTAATGGTAGATTCGCCGGCCAAGGGCGATTACTGGGGTTCCACCGTCGCGGCGCCGGTATTCGCCAGAGTGGCGGGCGCCGCCGCCGCGTATATGAGGATACCGCCGTCGCCTTCCGGCGCGAAGCTGGCTTCGATCAAATGAAACTTTCAGAACTGCTTGCAAATATCCCCGGAATAAACGCGGAACATAACAATATCCCCGATGTGGAGATATCGGGCGTCCGCACGGATTCAAGAAAGACGCGCCGCGGCGATCTTTTTGTGGCGCTCGATGGAGCCCGCGCGAAGGGCGCGGATTTTGCGTCCGCGGCGTTTGCCGCCGGAGCCGTCGCGGCCCTCGTTCCCGCGACGAGCGGTCTTGCCCCCGAAGGCAAAATAATAACGGCCGCCGACATCAACGCCGCCGTCGCCGCGATAACTTCGCGGTTTTTCGGAAATCCTTCCGCGAAAATGCAAGTGATAGGCGTGACGGGCACCAACGGCAAAACCACTTTCACTTATCTTATGGAAGCGATATCTTCCCGCGTCAAAAAAACAGGCGTTATAGGCACAATAAATTATCGCTACGGCGGAAAAATTTTCCCGGCGCCCAACACGACGCCGTTTGCCGGCGATCTTGCCGAACTTTTGGCGAATATGAAGTCGCGCGGGGTCAAGACCGTCGTTATGGAGGTGTCGAGCCATTCGCTTTCGCAGCGCCGCGTCGACGGTGTGGAGTTCGACTGCGCCGTGTTCACCAATCTCACGCAGGATCATCTGGACTATCACGGAGATATGCAGAGTTATTTTGAAGCCAAGAAGCGCCTGTTCGCGGACTTGATGGCCAAGAGTCCGAAAAAGAATAAAACCTGCGTGGTCAATATCGACGATGAATGGGGGGGGAAACTCGCGCAGTCGATTGCTTCCATCGAGGGCGGCGCGCGGATTGTGACTTGTTCCGCGCAAGGTTCCGCCGACGCGCGGATGTCTGACTTGCGTATGAGCCCGCGAGGCGCCGCTTTTACGTGCGAGATATCGGGGCTCAAACATAAATTCGAGACGCAATTGATAGGGAGATATAATATTTCCAACGCTTTTCTGGCGGCGGTCGCGGCGCTGTCCTGCGGGTTTTCCGCGTCCGACGTCAAAAAGGGCATATCAGCCCTGAAGCGCATTCCCGGACGTCTGGAAACTATTCATGCCAGAAAAGGTTTTACAGTCGTCATAGATTACGCGCACACTCCCGACGCCTTATCCAAAGTGATAGGCACTCTGCGGGATCTTCGACCCGGCCGTCTGATAACCGTTTTCGGATGCGGCGGCGACCGCGACAGAACCAAGCGTCCCATGATGGGCGCCGCCGCCGCGGAGGGCAGCGACTTAGTCGTGGTGACGTCGGATAATCCCCGCACGGAGGATCCGCATAAAATAATTCTGGATATCGAGATAGGCATAAAAAAAACCGGCGCTTCAAATTACAGCATAATAATGGACAGAAAAGAGGCCATCGGCTATGCCATAGGAGCCGCCCGTCCGCGGGATATTGTGCTTCTTGCGGGCAAGGGCCACGAAACCTGCCAGATAATAGGCGAAGAAAAAATACCGTTCAGCGATTATGACGTCGCCGTCGAGGCAATTAAAAACCGCGCATGAATACGACTCGTCTGATGGATTTCGTCAAAATTGTCGGAGGCGTGTTTATCAGCGGCGACCCGCACGAGTGCTTCCGCTCGGTTTCCGTGGATACGCGCACTCTGGCCGCCGGCGATTGTTATTTCGCGCTGGTCGGCCCGGTTCACGACGGACACGATTTTATAAAAGAGGCGGTTTCAAAAAACGCCGGAGTAATAGTGTTTTCCCGCGGCGATATAACCCTCTCCGAAAACAAAATATCCCTGGGCATCCCCGCGCTTATAAAAGTTGACGACACTCTTAAGGCGCTCGGAGATTACGCGGCGGCTTCCAGACGGGAGTTTGACGCGCGAGTGGCTGTCGTAGCCGGTTCCAACGGCAAGACGACGGTAAAAAATATGCTTTCAGACATTCTGACTCTCGAAGGCAATACTCATAAGAGTCCTTCTAATTACAATAATCTGGTGGGATTGCCGTTATCTATACTGGGCGCGTCCGGCGACGAAAAATTTGTCGTGCTTGAGGCGGGCATATCGGTGCGCGGAGAGATGGAGCGGCTGGGAAAAATCGCCTCTCCGGACGTCGCGATTTTAACAAACATAGGGGCCGAGCATCTTGCCGGTTTCGGCGATATGGAAGGAGTTCTGCGGGAAGAGACCAAACTGCTCGATTCGCTGCGGCCGGGAGGCGTGGCCGCGCTTAACATCGACGACGAACGCCTGTCGGGCGTTTCGCGCACACTGAAAAAATCGGTTATACGTTATTCGGTTCGTTCAATGCCCGGCGCCGACATTTCGGCGGCGTCGGTGACCGTCTCTCCGGACGGTGTGGAATTTATAATGGATTATGCCGGCGAGGCGCTGGATATAAATCTTCGAGTCAACGGGGTTTTCAATGTTTCAAACGCTCTTGCCGCCGCCTCCGCGGCCAAGGCCTTCGGGGCGCCGGCCGAAAAAGTTAAAGCGGGTCTTGACGGCTTTGCTCCGGTGGCGGGCAGGATGCAGAAGTTGAAACTGCCGAACGGCGGAGTCATAATAAATGACGCGTATAACGCAAACCCGGATTCTATGAGGGCGGCTCTTGCGGCTTTCTGCGAGGCATATCCCCAGTGTTCAAAAATTTTCGTGCTCGGCGATATGCTTGAAACCGGCGCGGCCGAAACCAAAGAACACGAAGCGCTCGCCGACTTCATAATGACGCTGCCCTTCGACGAGGTGTTGCTTGTCGGAGAAAGAATGCGCCATGCGCTGCGACGCATGAAAACTCTGCATCCTCCGGCGCCCGTACGCCATTTTGCTTCCGTGCGCGAATTATCGGAAGAATTGCGCGACCCCAAATACACGTCCGGCTCTTCGGCCGTGTTTTTTAAAGCGTCGCATTCAATCGGACTTTCTGAGCCGGCAACGCAGTTATATGCGGATCATTCCCGCGAAATATAGGTATTCAAGGAGCCGCGGATGCTTTATCATTTACTGTTCGGTTTAAGGAACATCTTTTCGCCGCTTAATATTTTCCAGTATATAACCTTCCGTGCTTTCGGCGCCATATTTACGTCTTTCATCCTGACGATTATTCTGACCAATCTTATGGTCGCGTATATGAAGCGCCGCATGATTACGCAGCCGATAAGAGACGACGGTCCCGCCACGCATCACGCCAAGCAAGGCACCCCGACAATGGGCGGAATAGCCATACTTGTTTCCATGGCGGTTACTACCGCGCTTTGGGCGCGACTTGATAACAGGTTCATACTCTGGCTTCTTGGCGGTGTTATATTTTTGGGGATGCTGGGCTTTGCCGACGACTATCTTAAACACGTCAAGAAAAATTCGCGGGGACTGTCCGCGTCAAAAAAACTTGCAGGGCAGATTGTTCTGGCCGTATCCGTGGCGCTCTACCTGAGGCAATATCCGGCGGCGGCGGCTTTTGCCGACACCATCAACATTCCGTATCTTAAAGACGCCTACATAGGCCTCGGCGCGCTTTATGCGGCGTTTGTCGTATTCGTCATTCTCGGCGCGTCCAACGGCGTAAACTTTACCGACGGGCTCGACGGTCTGGCCATAGGCAATCTTGTGGTGGCGGCTTTCACTTTTTCGATTTTCGCTTATCTGGCCGGCAATGTGCGTTTTGCGCAGTATCTTAAAATAATTTATGTGCCGGGAGCGGGCGAAATAACGGTTTATCTGGCGGCTATGCTCGGCACCGGTCTGGGTTTTTTATGGTACAACACGCATCCCGCGCAGATATTCATGGGCGATACCGGTTCGCTTTTTCTTGGCGGCGGATTGGGCATGGTGGCGGTTTTCATAAAACAGGAACTGCTTCTGGTTATTATCGGAGGTGTTTTCGTGGCCGAAGTTTTATCCGTGATACTGCAGGTGCAGTATTTTAAAAGAACGGGCAAAAGAATTTTCCGCATGGCGCCGCTGCACCATCATTATGAACTCGGCGGGTTATCCGAACCCAAAATAACCGTAAGATTCATAATAATTTCGATAGTGCTTTCTCTGGTGGCGCTCGCTTCGTTAAAATTGCGTTGATATGAAAATAGGAATAATGGGTTTCGGCTTAACCGGAGCGGCGGTTGCGCAATTCGCTCTGGATTCCGGATGCGATGTTTTCGTGTCCGAATCGCGGGCTTCCTCGCCGCTTGCTCTTGATCCGTCGCTGCGCCGAAAAAAAACTTTCGGCGCGGAATTCGGCGGGCATACCGCCAAGCTTCTTGACGCCGATCTGATAGTCAAAAGTCCCGGCATCCGTTCCGACGAGAAAATTCTTCTGTCGGCCGCAAAAAAGGGAATTCCGGTCACGGGGGAACTTGATTTCGTGTTCGCGCGGATTCCCCGTCCCGCAAAAGTAGTGGCTATAACCGGCACCAACGGCAAGACCACGGTCACGGCGCTTGCGGGCGCGATACTCAAAAAGAAATTTCCGAGAGTATTCGTTTGCGGCAATATAGGGCTGCCTCTTGCGGCGGTGGCAAAAAAAATCGGTCCGAGGGACGCGCTTGTTCTTGAGGTTTCAAGCTATCAGCTCGAGGATGCCCGGTTTTTTCGTCCGGATGTGTCCGTGATACTCAATGTGACTCCCGATCACCTGGAACATCACGGCAATATGAGCGCGTACGCGGCCGCAAAGAGCAGAATATTTTTGAATCAGCGTCCTGATGACCGCTGCGTACTCAACTTTGACGACAAAATCTGCCGTCATCTTGCGGCCAAGGCGCCGTGCAAAAAAGTATTTTTCAGCGTTCGCCGCAAACTTTCCCGCGGGGCTTATTATGACGACGGTGTGTTTAATCTGAATCTGTCGGGCCGCGCGGAAAAAATAAAACTGAATCTGGCGATTCCGGGCGAGCACAACATATCCAACGCTCTGGCGGCTTTCGCCGCGTGTCGTTTGGCCGGCGCCGGTGTGGCTCAGATAAAATCCGCCGGCTCGAAATTCAATGGCGTGGAACATCGCATAGAGTCCGTCGCGGTAAAAAAAGGAGTCGGATATATCAACGATTCCAAGGCCACCAATGTATCTTCCGTCGAAGTGGCGCTCAAAGCGCTGCCCGTCGGCATTTGGCTGATTATGGGCGGACGCGATAAGGGATCGCCTTACGCGCCGCTGCTGCCGCTCATACGGAAAAAAGTAAAGGGTATATTTCTGATAGGAGAGGCCGCCGTCAGGATAGGCGCCGAGCTTCGCGGTTCCGCCGCGGTATATTTCAGCGGAGATTTGAAAACGGCCGTTTCGTCGGCCGCTAAAAAGGCGCAAGCCGGCGATATCGTTTTACTGTCGCCCGCGTGTTCGTCGTACGACCAGTTCGAAAATTTCGAGCGTCGCGGAGAGGCCTTCAAAAAAATCGTGGGGGCTCTCTGATTCCGGGCGTTTCGGTTTGATGAAGATATTTATTATGAATAAAATCCAGCGCACCGACACAAAACTGCTTCTGGCCGTGACGGCTCTGGCGCTTTTCGGGGCTGTGATGGTGCTATCGGCCAGTATGCTTCTGGCGTTTAAGCGCTTCAACGCGCCTTACAGTTTTTTCTTCAAACATCTTATGTGGATGACCGTCGGTTTCGGATGTCTCTGGTCGGCGGTGCACATAAAAACGGCTTTCGTCAGAAAATACGCCCGATGGTTTTACATCGGCATGACGGCCATGCTGGGCGGAGTTTTGCTTTTCGGCCGCGAAATAAACGGGGCAAAGCGATGGTTTGATCTTGGTTTTACGACCTTTCAGCCGTCGGAAGCCATGAAAGTGGCTATGATAATATTTCTGGCCGATTACCTTGACAGAAAAAAAAGCCGTCTTAAAACACCCGCCGGTTTCGCGCAGCTGGCGGCGCTTGTGGCAGTGCCGCTCGGTCTTATACTCGTGCAGCCCGACCTCGGCGGCGCGATAGTAATCGTCTGCGTGGCGCTGGCGATGTTTTTTCTGGCCGGCGTCAAATTGCGATATCTTGCCGCGGCGGGTTTGATTTGCGTCGCGATAGGCGCTTCGGCGATAGCCGTTACGCCTTACCGTCTCGCCAGGGTCAAAAACTTCGCCGCGACGGCCTTGTCGCCGTCGCGTGGATCCAAAACTCCGAGCGGCCCCGCCGAAGTCGAAAGTCAGCAGGGCGCCGCTCTTGCCGCGCTTGCCCGCGGCGGATGGCTTGGCGCCGGGCCGGGCTCGAGCCGTCTGAAAGTGTTCTATCTGCCGGAGCCGCACACGGATTTCGTTTTCGCGGTAATAGGCGAAGAGTTCGGCTATCTGGGCGCCATAGTCGTAATAGGTCTGTTTTTTGCGGTTTTTGCGCGAGGTCTGAGGGCCGCTTCCCTGAGCAACGATATGTTTGTGTCGCTGGCGTCGGCCGGCATAACGATCTATTTTACCGTGCAGGCGCTGTTTCACATAAGCGTCAGCTGCGGGCTTCTGCCGACAAAAGGTCTGACTCTTCCGTTTATATCCTTCGGCGGGAGTTCGCTGGTCGTAACGCTCGCCGCCGCGGGTATGCTGCTTAATTTTTCGTCGGGAAAGGGAGAACGCGCGCGATGAAAAACATAAAGGTTCTTATAGCCGCCGGCGGCACGGGCGGACATCTTTATCCGGGGATAGCTTTGGCCTCGGAGTTGATTTCACGCGGATGCGAAGTTTCGTTTGCCGTAAAAAATGACGATCTCGGCAAGGATATACTTTCCGAGCTTAAAATAGATTACGATTGCGTCGTCGCCCATCCTTTTCCGCGCCGCTCGCCGTCGGCGCTGGCGGTTTTTGCCGCAGTCAACTTAGCCGGTATAATCTCGGCGGTACGGCTGCTTAGGCGCCGCCGTCCGTCCGTGGTGGCGGGAATGGGCGCTTACGTCTCTTTTCCGGTTATCGCGGCCGCGCGTTTGTCGGGCATACCGACGATCATACACGAGCAAAACTCCGTGCCGGGCCTCGCCAATAAAGCGCTGTCGTATATCGCGGACAAAATAGCGATCAGTTTTCCGTCGTCGGAGGTTTTCTTCAAAAAAGCCAAAACGGTCGTGACCGGGAATCCCGTTCGCGGGGCCATATCCTCGGCGGAAAGAAACCTTCGCAAATTCGATCTCGAAGACGGCAAGCGCGCGATTCTTATTTTCGGCGGAAGCCAGGGCGCCTCCGCAATAAATTCCGCGGCCATCGGAGCGTTGCGGCATCTCGAAGAGTTTAAGTCGAGAATACAGTTTCTGCATCTTACCGGCGAAGCCGATTATTTCCGTGTAAAAGAGGCCTACGCCGCTTCCGGATTCCGCGCGGCGGTGTACCCGTATCTCAGGGAAATGGGAACCGTGTACGCATCCTCGGACATTGCCGTGTGCCGAGCAGGAGCCACCACCATAGCCGAACTGGCCGCCACGGGACTTCCGGCGATACTGGTTCCGTATAAACGCGCAACGGCGGATCATCAGACGAAAAACGCTCAAGCCCACATCGCCGCCGGATACGCGGCCGAAATCATCTCCGAAGACGACCTGAATCCCGGGATACTCGCCAAGAAACTGAGCGAATCCGCGCTTAATCCCGTCGGAAGGCGCCGCGCCGCTCCGCACGGATCGGCGGCGTCCGACCTCGCCGCAGTCGTACTGTCGCTGGCCGCCTCCCGCTGAAAATAGCGTTCAAACATGCAATAATTCCGACGCTTTTTTTACGGAATCCCGGGCATAATTTGCTATTATCTTCCGTGCGACGGACCATCCGCCAACCGAAAGGAATTCCCTTAATGAAAAAACGAACGATACTCGTGACCAACGACGACGGCATTCACGGCGCCGGTTTGCGGCCTTTGGTGTCCGAACTTAAAAAAATAGGCAGGGTAATAGCCATCGTTCCTGATCAGGAACGCTCCGGCATGAGCCATTCCATAACCCTGCATAAACCGTTATGGATAAGAAAGGTCGATGACGATTTTTATATGACCACGGGAACTCCCGTCGACTGCGTGCGATTTTCGATACTGCATATGTTCAAGAAAAAAATCGACATGGTCGTTTCGGGCATAAACACGGGGCCGAATCTGGGCGAGGACGTCATATACTCCGGCACCGTCGCCGGCGCCCGCGAAGGAGCGCTTCTGGGCAAACCGTCGCTGGCGGTATCTCTGTCTGATCTCGGCAATATCAATTTCCGCGACGCGGCGATATTCGCGAGGCATTTGGCCGAAAAAGTTTTCGCCCAAGGCATTCCTGACGATATTTATCTGAATGTGAACTATCCCAAAGTGAAGCGGGGGGTGGAAGTTACCACCCTGGGCAAGCGGGTTTACGACGAGAAAATATTGACTCGCCGCGATCCGCGCGGCGGAACTTATTTCTGGCTGTCCGGCAAGATACTCAAAAGCAAGTTCGTAAAAGGCACCGACACCGGAGCCGTCGATCGCGGCCGCGTTTCCATCACGCCTCTGCGCATTGAGACGGCGAATCCCGCAATATACGGCGAAACCGCAAAGTGGCTGAAAGATTTAAGCTGATATCGCCGTTTGCGCCCGCCGGCGACCAGCCGGGGGCTATAGACGCTCTCGCCGACGGAGTCCGTTCCGGCAAGAAGCACAACCTTTTGCTCGGCGTTACCGGCGCCGGCAAAACTTTCGTAATTGCTTCCGTCATAGAAAAACTCCAGAAACCCGCCCTGATAATCTCGCCCAATAAAATTCTGGCCGCGCAGCTTTACGCGGAATTCAAGAAATTCTTTCCCGAAAACGCCGTAGAATATTTCATCTCGTACTACGATTACTACCAGCCCGAAGCGTATATTCCTCGGACGGATACTTTCATAGAAAAGGACTCCGCCGTCAACGAACATATCGACCGGCTCCGTCTGAAAGCCACGTCTTCGCTGATGTCGCGCAGGGACGTTATCGTAGTGGCGTCGGTATCCTGCATTTACAATCTGGGCTCTCCCGAGGACTACAAAAAATTCTCGGTTCTCGTCGAAAAAGGGGCGTCCAAGGGCATCGGGGATCTTCTGCGGGAACTTGTGGCCGTGCAGTATGCCAGAAATGATTTTGAGCCGTCCAGAGGGCATTTCCGCGTGAAAGGCGATATCGTCGACGTGTTTCCGGCATATCTGGAAACGGGCGTCAGGATTGAGTTTTTCGGCGATATCATCGAGAGCGTATCCGAAATAAATCCTCTTACCTCCGAACGTCTGCGCCCGCTTGAAAAAATCTATATATATCCGGCCAAGCACTTTTTGACCGAGCCGCAGAAAATCTTGGACGCCGTTTCTGTAATCGAGGCCGAGCTCTCCGTGCGCGTAAAATATCTTGAGTCGATAGGAAAACTCGTCGAAGCGCAGCGTATCGCCCAGCGCACCCGTTACGATATGGAAATGCTCAAAGAGACGGGTTTTTGTCACGGCGTCGAGAACTATTCGAGGCACCTTTCGGGACGCCCGTCGGGCGCCCGCCCGGAATGCCTGATGGATTACTTCGGCGAAGATTTTCTCGTCGTAATCGATGAATCGCATCTTACGGTTCCGCAGATAAGGGGAATGCACGAAGGCGACCGCGCCCGAAAGACCACCCTTGTCGATTTCGGATTTCGTCTGCCGTCCGCGCTCGATAATCGCCCCCTGAGATTCGACGAATTCGAGTCGATGGTCAAGACCGCGCTTTACGCGAGCGCGACGCCGGGCGAATACGAAATATCACGTTCGGGATCGCCTGCCGAGCTTGTCATACGTCCGACGGGACTGGTCGATCCCGATGTGGAGATAAGGCCGTCGGAACGCCAGGTAATGGACGTCTCGTCGGAAATAGAGAAACTTTCGCCTCGCGGCCGCATCATAGTAAACACTCTTACAAAAAAAACCGCCGAGGATTTCGCCGCATGGCTCGACGAAAAGAAAATCCGCGCCAAGTATCTTCATTCCGGCATCCCCGCTCTCGACAGAATCGCCATAATAAAAGATTTCCGTCTCGGAAAATTCGACGTTCTCGTCGGCGTGAACCTTCTGCGCGAGGGCCTGGATATGCCGGAGGTTCTCCTTGTGGCTGTGTTCGACGCCGACAAAGAAGGTTTTCTCAGGAGCGAAAGGACTCTTATACAGATAGCCGGACGCGCGGCACGGAATCTCGAAGGCAGAATAATACTCTACGCGTCTTCCGTCACGGATTCTATGCGGCGCGCGCTCGACGAAATGTCCCGCCGCCGCGTAAAGCAGCTGGAGCATAACAGAGTCCACGGAATAACACCGCGCACCATAATAAAAGCTGTCGACGATCTGGAAGAATTCGAGCGCATCGCCCGACGGGAATCGCTTGCCGTGGTTGTGGGGGAATCCGCGGCCGAATATATGTCCGGAGATAAACTGCCTTCCTACATAGCGCAGTTGGAGGAAGAAATGCTGCGCGCCGCCGACCAGCTGGATTTTGAACTCGCCGCCGCGCTGCGCGACAAGATAGCGGAACTTAAAGAGATGTCAGCGGCGGCCGCCTTGCCTAAAAACTCCGCGCCGCGCCGGCGGAAAAAATGATAGAATACGTTTCGTATGCGAATAAATAAAATAATTTCCGCGGCCTTGACGGAAGACAGAGCGTTCAGCGACGCCACTTGCGCGCTTTTGCCGCCCCGCGCTGCGAAAGCCGGGGCCATTGCCGTGATGACGGCCCGCGAGACAGGAGTGGTCTGCGGTCTCGGTGTCGCCGCCGGTGTTTTTCGCGCGACGTCCCGCCGCGTCCGTGTCGAAATTCTTGTCCCCGACGGAAAAAAGGTCGCGCGCGGCGAAGTACTTCTTAAAGCGCGCGGGCCGCTTCGGGCGCTTCTTGCCGCCGAAAGAACCGCTTTGAATTTCGCCGGACGGCTTTCGGGAATCGCCACGCTCACCGCGCGATTCGTCGAGGCCGCGCGCGGAACCCGCGCCCGCATATTCGACACGCGCAAAACGACTCCGTGTCTCAGGGAACTCGAAAAGTCCGCCGTCCGGGCCGGAGGCGGCCGCAATCATCGGATGAATCTTGCGGATATGATTCTGGTCAAGGACAACCACTTGGCGGTCGTTCCGGACCCGCTCCTGTGGGTTAAAGCCGCCCGCCGTCGTCGGAAACAAATCGAAATAGAGTGCGACTCCATAACTCGGCTTCCCGCCGTCGCGGCCGCCGCGCCGGACATTATCCTGCTCGACAATATGAAGCCGCCGGTTCTGCGACGGGCGATAGCTTATATAAGGAAATTCCGCCCGTCCGCGCAAATTGAGGTGTCGGGCGGAGTGAATATTAAAACTGTCCGCGGGATAGCGCGGCTCGGACCGGACAGAATTTCCGTCGGAGCGCTCACGCATTCGGCGCCGTCGCTGGATCTGTCGCTTGAAATAAAGAGTTAAAAAATTCTCGTTTATGCCGGATTCAGTCAGAAAAAAAATATTCCGCGAACTTAAAAAGGGCGCTCTGGTGTCAGGCGAAGCCCTTGCCGGGGCCATCGGCGTGTCCCGGGCGGACGTCAACAAACATATAAAAAAACTCCGTGAAATGGGCTGCGATATTCACGCGGCCAGAAAGTCGGGCTACATTATGAAATCCGGCCCGGATAAAATCACATTCGATAATCTCGAACTGGCGCTTTCCGACGATATTCCGGGATTGTGTTTCGTCAATCTGACCAAAACGGATTCCACGCAGACGCGCGTCAAGGCGCTGGCCGAGAAGGGCTCCGCCGAATGGCTTGTCGTTCGCGCCGGCGAGCAGACCGCCGCCTACGGCCGGCTCCGCCGCCGCTGGGAATCTTCTCCGGGCGGTCTGTGGTTCTCAGTGTTGCTCAGGCCAAATATGGCTCCGTCCGCCGCGCCCGCGTTTTCGCCCGCGTTTTCCCTTGCGGTTCGCGCGGCGGTGGAGCGCGCGAGCGGAGTTAAATGTTACGTTAAATGGCCCAACGACGTGCTTGCGAAAAACCGCTCCGGCGAGTTCGTTAAAATCGCGGGGATAATAACCGAGATATCGGCCGATTCGCAGAAAATACACTGGCTGGCCGTCGGATGCGGGCTCAATGTTTCAAACAAAGTTCCGTCGGGCGCGCTGTTCGCGGCCTCGTCTCTTCTTGAAGCGGGCGCGCCGCCGTCCGTCGAGCCCGCGCGGATTCTGGCCGGGATACTCGCGGCAGCCAAAGACGTTTACGACAGGTACTCTCGCGGCGGCTTCGCGCAGTTCGTCCGCGAGTATGACACATACAACGCCCTGGGCGGCCGCGCCGTCGCGGCGGAAACTTTCGACGGAGAGACGGAAGGCGCGGTAAAAGGCGTCGACAACGAGGGGCGGTTGATTCTTGAAACATCGTCGGGGTTAAAGACCATAACGGCGGGCGACGTCACCATCAAAAAGGCGTGACGGCATTCCGGCTTCCGTCGCGATATTTTATAACGGAGACCAAAACAATGGATGAACACGTAATCTGGTGGAGAAAGAAAATACTTGCGCGGACGGCTAAGGCGCTGGAGGCCAACGGTTTTACCGCGGTCGCAGCCGACACGCTCAAAGATGCCGCGTCGTTTGCGGCCGATGCGGTTCCTGCCGGCTCGACGGTGGGGTTGGGCGGGTCTATGAGCGTGCGGGAACTGGGCCTGGCCGAAATGCTCTCGTCCCGCGGTCACGGCATAATAATGCCTCTTGCGGGAATGAGCCGCGAAGACGCTCTGGCCAAAAGGCGCGCGGCGCTTTCGGCGGACGTATATCTGGCGTCGCCGCAGGCGGTTACCGTCGACGGAAAACTTATTTTCGTGGACATGCACGCAAACAGGACGGCGGCCGTAAGCTTCGGGCCGTCGAAAGTGGTGCTGGTCGCGGGATTCAACAAAATCGCCTTCGATGAGGCGGCGGGTATTTTCCGCGCCAGAAACGTCGCCGCGCCCATAAACGTAAGGCGTCTCGGGCGAAAAACCCCGTGCGCTGAAACCGGACTTTGTTCCGACTGCGACTCCGAGGGGCGTATATGCAGGGTGGTCGAGGTAATACTTAAAAAACCCGGCTCGACGGAAATATGCGTTGTTTTGTGCGCGCAAGATTTGGGCTATTGATTTGACACGACAAGTATAAATAAGTAGAATTGTGCGCAATAGAAAAAAAATGCCGGTCGTATTCCGGTCGGCGTAAAAAACGAGGAGGCCTGCAATGGCTGAAGTTCTGGTAGTGGTCAGCAAGATCAAAAAGATGGTCAAAGAGTCCGATTTGAGAACCGGCGGAGATTACATCGATAAGCTTTCCGAAAAAGTCGATGCCATCGTCAAGGCGTCGGTCGAAAAAGTGAAAGCCGAAGGCGGTAAAAAAACCCTCGGAGCCGAGGATATAATCTGAAAAAGAGCCGTCCGACGGAAATCGCCGCGGGGGTAAGGCCCCCGCCGTCGGTGACGTTTGAAAGCGCCGCGCGGCTGATAACCTCGACCGTCCGGCGCCGGCTGCGCCCGTCGGGGGAAGTCGTGCGTCTTGAGGCCGCGCTCGGCCGCGCCGCAGCCAAAGACATCCGCGCGCGTATGCCGTCGCCGCCGTTCGACAACTCCGCGATGGACGGATACGCCGTCCGCTCGCGCGATGTCCGTCGGGCCGTCGCGCGGCTTAAGGTCGTGGAAGTGATACCCGCGGGCAGAACGCCGTCTGAAAAAATCGGCCGTTGCGAGTGCGCCCGCATAATGACCGGCTCCCGCGCGCCCGCCGGCGCCGACGCCGTGGTAATGAGGGAAAACGCGTCGGCCGAAGCCGGCGGTTTCGTCACAATACTGCGCTCGGTCCGTCGGGGAGAAAACCTGCGCTTCGCGGGCGAGGACGTAAAAAAGGGCGCGTTGCTTATACCCAAAGGTTCGCTTCTGGGGCCCGCCGAACTTGGCCTTGCGGCCTCGCAAGGTCTTAAATCCGCGGCCGTTCTGCGGCGTCCCGTCGTAGGTTTTTTTACGACCGGCGACGAAGTTGTAATGCCGGGCCGTCGGCTTAAATCTTCCCTGATATACAACGCCAACCGCTACACGCTGGGAGCGGCCATCGCCGAATCGGGTTGCTCGCCTCTCTACGCGGGGCATCTTTCCGACGATGAGCGTTCCGCGGCTTCCGCCATATCGTCGGCCGTCGCGCGCTGCGACGCGCTCATTACCTGCGGCGGAGTTTCCATGGGCGACTTCGATATAGTAAAAAAATCCCTGCGGCGTCTCGGCGCGAAATTTATTTTTGAAAGAATAGAAATGAAACCCGGGCGTCCGACGGGTTTCGCGTTGTTGAGGGGCAAACCGGTTTTTACGCTTCCCGGAAACGTTGTGTCGTCTTTACTGTCCTACGAACTCTTGGTCTCGCCGCATCTTTCGCCGCACGGAAGCGGATTCGGACGTGTCTCCCGCGCCGTATCCGGTTTCACATACTCCAAAAACGATTCCCGCCGCCACTTTCTGCGGGTCAACGTGGAAAGCGACGACTCTCTCGTCCCGTCGGCGCGTTTGACCGGCGCTCAGGGTTCGGGCATTTTAAGCTCAATGTCCGGCTATGACGCGCTGGCCGTAATACTCGAAGGCCGCGTCTCTATACGGCGCGGATCGATAATTAAAATAATATCCCGCCGCCCGAAATTATCCCGAACCGTTACCACGCGCGGTTCCCGCAGGTGAAAACAAAATTCAATATCTTCGACGCCCTGCTGGCCGTCGTTCTGGCCGCGGCGGCGTTTTTTTTATTTTTTTACGGAAGCGCGCGCTGGTCGGGAGGGCGGTCCGGCGGTCTTTTTGTCAGGGTGTTGTCCGGATCCGACGAAATCCGCTCCGCTCCTCTTGACGTTGACCGTATAATAAAAATCCGCGACGGCTTTACCGTCAAAATAGAAAAATCGCGGGTTTCCGTGCTTTCGTCCGACTGCCCCAAAAAAATTTGCGAGCATTCGGGAAGCATCTCCCGCGCCGGAGATTCTATCGTATGCGCGCCGAATAAAATCGCCGTGACAATAGTCGCGAAAGACATAAATTATGACGCAGTCACAAAATAAGCCATTGTCGTCCGACGACAAAATCATCAATCTGGCCGCCGCCGGCGCCGCCATTCAGGCGGCCGAGTCGCTCATCCCCCTGCCCGTCCCGGGGGTAAAGCCGGGGCTTGCCAACGTCGCCACGCTGTCGGCCATAGAGGGGATGAACTTTGCCGACGCGTTTCTTGTCGCGCTGTGCCGTCCCGTGGCCGCGTCTTTTCTGACCGGCACATTTTTATCGCCCGCTTTCATAATAAGTTTCGCGGCCTCGCCCGCCTCTTTTCTGGCGATGTCCCTGGCCGCCCGCGCCGGCGTTTTTTCGACTTACGGCGTCAGTATGGCCGGAGCCGTGGCGCACAACGCCGCGCAGCTTGCCGCGGTATATTTTTTGTTCGCCGGCGCGCTGAACATCTTCCGGCTGCTTCCGCTGCTCGTGATTGCGGGGGCGGTCAGCGGCGTGTTGACGGGCGCCGTTGCCGCGGCGGTCTTTTCGCGTTCCCGCGACGGCGAACCGGCGGAAGCGCGCGGAACGCCGTCGGAGGCGGCGGCCGCGCCGCCGGTTTCCTGGCGACGGCTTGCCGCCGCGCTGACGATTGTCGCGGTAAGTTTTTTTGTCGACAGGTGGGACGCGCTTGCCGCCGCCGGCGCGCTGTTCGTGCCGGCGGTATTTATAGGCGGTGGAATTGGCCTGTCGCGGCGCTATGCGCGATTCGCTCCGGCCGCCGCGGTTTTTTTCGCGCTGCCGTATTTATTGGGATCGGGTCTTTCGGTCGCCCTGACTTCGGGATTAAGAATAATTCTGGTTTTTCAGGCGTCCGCGTGGCTGTTTAAAAAAAACCCCGCCGGCTCTCTGCCCGAGATAAAAAATCGCGCGTTTGCAATATTTCCGTTGAGCGCATTCGCAAGGGCTTGGCGGATAACGGGGCGGGCGATATCGCTTGCCCCCGACGTCGCATCCGCGCTTGCCGCGGGAGATTCCGGGCCGGACAAAGAGGGATTTTTTCGACGGGCGGCTAAAATTCTTTCCGTGGGACGCTGATTCCGCCCGCCATTTCTTCAGTAGGTAAAAGGGATTGTTTTGAGCCCCGCAGTTTTGTGTATCCCGCCCCGTTTATCGACGATAACGCATTCCGCGCCTTCGATTTTTTCTATCAGCGCGATACCGCGTTTCGCCCCCAGCACGAACACAGCCGTCGACAGAGCGTCGGCGGTAAGGCAGTCGTCGGCGATTATACTGACCGATATTACGCCCTCGGCGGGAAAACCCGTGAACGGGTCGATGATATGATGGTACCTGCGTCCGTCGAGTTCCCTGAATCTTTCGTAGTCGCCGCTGGTCGCCACCGCCTTGTCGCGAAGGGGAATTACGCCCAGAAATTCCGATTCTTTTCTGGGATGCTTGACCGCTATATTCCACGTTCTTTGCCCGAAAACTCTTATATCTCCGCCCGCGTTGACAATTCCTTCTTTGGCTCCGGCGGATTTCATTTTTTCGACCGCTTTATCGACGGCATAACCTTTGGCGAACGCCCCGAAATCAAGCAGCGCACCCGCTTTTTTATAAAGTTTTCCGTCGACGATTTTTATGCGTCCGATTCCGGATAGTAACCTCGCCGCCGCGATTCGATCCGCCGGCGGCGGTTGCGTTTCGGCATCTCTCCATAGACGGCTCAGCGCGCCCACGGCGGGGTCGAGAGCGCCCGATGAAAACGAAGAAATCCGCAGAGCGAAATCCAGCAGAAACCGCGTTTCATCGTCGAGTATCGCGCCCGCCGCGTCGGTTCTTCCGTCGAGGGTATTTATGGCCGTCATCGCCGCGCCGCCGCCGTATACCGAATATTTTTTCTCGATGCGGCCAATCTCGTCGAAAGCGGCGTCAAAAATATGTTCCCTCGACCTCGCGGAAGTTTTTATTTCGACAAGGGTGTCCATCATCAGGCGCGACCGCGACTCCGCGCGACGCTCAGTGCGGCGTTCCGCCGGAGAGCATCCGGCAGCCGCGACGATAATCGCCGCCGCTGTCAAAGCCGCCGGCATTTTGAAAATATTTGCGATTCGAGTCATAAACATAATCAACCTTATGAGACCGTTAAAAAAGCCGTCAAAATGTCACCCTGAACCCTTCGCCTTCTGTCATCCTGAGCGTAGCGAAGGATCTCGTCCTACTCAGGGCAGGCTCCGTGAGGGGTCTCGTTTGTCGTCGGAGTATGAGATTCTTCGCGGAGTTTATCCTGAGGCATTATGAGATTCTTCGCTTCGCTCAG